>SOJY01000072.1 GCA_004376385.1 Candidatus Bathyarchaeum sp. | reverse complement strand
TTATTTAGCACAACAAGTTCTATTCCTTTTGATGTCTAGCAAACAATTTTTCGTTAACCGCTACAAGAAACTAGGGTGGACCTACAAGGAAGTCAAGCTCAAGCGATCAATCAGAATAAACACCATGAACTCCAACAGAGATACCATTGTGAAGAGACTGGAATCTTTGGGAATAGTGCTAGAAAAGATTCCTTTTCTTGAAGACGGCTACTGGATTCGCAAAAGCAAGTTTTCTGTTGGCGCAATAGCAGAATACCTTTTGGGTTTGTACTCGATTCAGGAGGCAGCCGCACAAATCCCTGCCACACTATTCAGCAAACTAAAAGACAAAACGGTTCTTGATGCTTGTGCATCTCCAGGCGGAAAAACTGTTCAGTTAGCTAATCTCATGGACAACAGTGGCGTAATCGTTGCGCTTGATCTTAAACCGCGAAAAATGTTTGCATTAACAAACCAGCTGGAACGCAGCCGCGTAACAAACACGGCAGTTTATAATATGGACGCAAAAGAAGCCTCAAAATTGAACATAAAATTTGACCGCGTTCTTTTAGATGTTCCATGTTCAGGCAATCCCATAACCGACAGGGACTGGTTTAACAAAAGAACAATGGAAGACGTACACAGGAATGCTCGTCGGCAGAGGCAAATCTTAACCGAAGCTGCTAAAGTCACAAAAGATGGCGGAGAAATAGTTTATGCCACATGTTCACTGGAGCCAGAAGAGAACGAATTCAACATAGACTGGGCAATAGCCAATTTGAATGTTAAAATTGAAACAATCAAGTGTCACGGAGAACAAGGGTTAACAAACGTTTTCGGCAAAGAACTTGACCGCTCCATCAAAAAATGTAATCGAATCTGGCCTAAACAAACTCAAGGTTTCTTTGTCTGCAAACTCAAAAAGCAAGAGTGATGAAAAATGAAGGAGATTAACGATTTTGTGGCACAGTTCAATGCAAGCATCCCCTTGAATGAGAGCCGTATTGTCAGGAGCAGAAACAGGTATTACCTGTTATCTAAAAAACTGAAACAGCAAGTTCCAAAAGGTTTCTTCTATGTTGGCGCCTATCTTGGAGCAGTTAAGGGCGCCAGTTTCTTTCCTAGTTTTCTTTTGTTAGCGATGCTTGCGGAGAGTAAAGCAAACAAGCTGGTGGTTGACAAGAAGACGGCGTGGCTTTTCATCTGTGGAAGGGACATATTCCAACAGGGGATACTCAAGGAAAACAACTTGAAAAAAGGCGACTATACGCTGATCATGAACAAGTATAATGAATGTTTGGGATTTGGCAAAATAATGCACAATCTTCGTGGAGTGCCTGATGCGAACAAAGTTGCTGTAAAGAATATTCTGGACATCGGCGACTTTATACGAAGAGAAAAACGGCAGTCCAGACAACAACGTTCCAGCAGGTTGCATTGCAGTAGCAGTAAGCCTCATAAGCCTACTCGCAAATAATTCCAAGTCGAATTGTTTCAAGACTTTTTGTGTGCTCTATCTTCTAAACTTGCCACTCTTTTTCTCAGGCGCTCAACCTCGTCCTCTAAAGCATTCATTCTCGCTGCGCTCATTTTGCCGAGCATCTTAGGCATACTCTTCATGTCCATCTTGGACTGAAATTCGGATTCCGAGATTTTTCCCTGAGAAAACTCCAGCCATAAACTGAAAGCTTTTCTTTCATCTTCTGTTAGCATCTTCGTGAACTCTTTTGTCCACCTTTCCCTAAAGCCCATCCTTACAGTTCCTCCAAAACACAAGAAAGAAGCCGTCTCAACTCAGGCCATGCAGTAGCGTCTTTCGCAGACTTGATGAATCTTTCCAAACTTTTGTTTGCTGACCCCAATTTCTCGTATTCCTTAGCTTGCAGAGCCATCTCAATCTTCTCAAGCTGCCGCACGGCTTTCGCCTCTCTCGTTTTTCCTTCTTGGTATTCGTTCCAAACTGCTAAGTAGTTTTCCCTTTGCATCTTCGGCAGAAGACTCAATATCTGGTGCATTGCGTTTTCTTCATTCTCTTTGTTTTCTGCGCTCTTTTGTGAAGGCATCAAGTCTCCTATTACGGCTTCGGGGAGGTCGTGAATCAACGCCATTCTCAATAACTTTAATGGGTCTAAAACTTCCATGTCGGCATATAGCATGCAGAGAAACGCTGTTCTGAATGTGTGGTCTGCAACAGACTCGGGCTGATACACTCCAACGTCCACCCACCCGGTTCTTTGTGTTCGCTTTAGAATTCCTGTTATCTCCAAAAATTTGATGAATTTCTGGAGGCTCGAGTCTGTCAACTTCTCCAACATAGAATCACCTTCTTTAGTCAACTAGGACGATACTGAAGATATTTCTTATGAAGCAAAAAGATGTAGTGACACAAAGCTTTTTGTTGCAAATCAAGCATGTTCAGTCTATCTTGTAGACGGTGTCTTTCTCTCGTACACGACCTTTTACTTTCATTCCGATGCTTTGACCCGATTCTACTTGCTTAACTTTCACGTGTTCTATCTCCATGGAATCTACAGTCTGTTCAATGTCTGTGGTAGGTCCCTTGATGAGAATCTGATCTCCCACCGAAATAGTGTCCGTTACCTCAATAATCGCCACACTAACCTTCCCGAAAAAGTGTGATACCCTTCCCAATTCTCGAAGTTCCTCCACCAAAATCTTACCCCCAACACCCTGATGTTTAATATTAAAGCGGTTTACCTAGATATAATTTGCCACAGTTCCGCAGTTTTATTCTGTAAACAAGTTTTTATTTTAGACGCTGCCCAGTTAACGTTGGGGATTTATGATGAAATTGAATAGTGAAAATTTTGTAGATAACGGCAGCATCCCCTCCGAATTTACCTGTGACGAAAGAAATATTTCTCCGCAACTTTCATGGGAAGACGTTCCTGATGAAACGAAGAGCTTTGCGTTAAGTGTCACTGACCCGGATGCACCGGGAGGAATGTGGATTCACTGGCTAGTGTATGATATATCTAAGGAGTTGAGAAAGATTGAAAAGAACAGTTTGCCTGCGGGAGCCAAAGAGGTGGAAAATGATTTCGGCAAAAAACCGTATGGGGGACCTTGCCCGCCTTCAGGAACTCACAGATACTTCTTCACGCTGTATGCCCTTGACACTGAACGCTTAGAGGGAGTCAGCAAACGCAACTTCTTTGACAAAATTGAAGAGCGCACCATCGAAAAAGCTGAAATCAAGGGATTATACAAAAGACGATAACACGTTTCTGCCGGTTATCTTGTTTTCTTGTTAATGCCCATCTGTTTTGTAGATGGCGACTAATACATAAAAAATAATTAATAAAAAATCCAGTTTATACATGGTCATGCCATAGTTTCTTTCACGGTGCAGCTTTTGTTAACATGCAGCCGATTTGTTGTTGTCGGTTATTAGTTGCTGTTTTTTGTTGTGGCTTAATGTTTTGATTTTTCGTTCTCTTCTCATAGCCTCGCTGCGGCTCTCAAACTGTTCGACATAAACCAGTTTCTCAGGTTCATGCATTCGGGTGTATCTAGCCCCTCGTCCCTTCTTGTGCATTTCGAATCGTTTTTCTGCGTCTTTTGCGTGTCCAGTGTAGTAGCTGCCATCCTTGCAACGAAGAATGTAAACATAGTAAGGCATCGGTAATACCTCAGGGGCTAACAAACAAACCTGTTGTTCTCTCTTAAAAAAATTGCACATATCAAAAAGCTAAGTCACACTCGTTATTTGGTTACCGTCGTCATTTTTCAACCGCGTTTCCTAGAAGATGCAACAACATAGATGTTTTACCGTCAACATGCCTCATGTGGAAATTCTTTTAATCACGATGCCACAATAGTGTATCCAGAGACAAAGTGAACAGGAAATAAAAATGGATAGAAACAAGCAACAAGGATAGTGACAACAAAAACAATGTTAGTGATTCAAAATGACGTTTAATATAGATGTTGAGAAATTGCCTAGAAAGGTTTTGGAGACCGCAGTTAAACTCAATGATACACTAAAAAAGATTTACATAACCCTTTACTGTTGCGGGGAACCTACAACCCCAAAAGAAATAGCCAAAAAGTTGGGATATGCGAGAGCATATGTTCACATGCGGTTGTGCCAACTCGAATGCATGAATTTAGCTAAACGAATTGAAGAAGAAAAAAGAGTAAAATTTGAAGCAATCAAATAAAACTTCGATTTTTGTTTTGCAACAACGTGATGAGTATAGATAAACTGGAAAGCTTGAAATACCTGAAAAGTTTTGGCTATTAATGGTGACCTTGATGACGGAAATAGAATCCGCTCATTTGAAGGATCTGGTTTTAAGAGCCATAGAAGTTTACAACAAGTATCGAAGCCCAGAAGCAACAGCGAAACTTGTTGAAGTAGAGAAAGACGGATTCATCATCGACTTTAAGGGATCTTTCTGTAGGAGTTGTGGCGTAAGTGACTACTTTAAAGACTTCATCTATGAGCTAGAAACCATCAACAAAAAATTCAAGTTGGAATTGGCGGAGACAAAACCTACGGGTCCACAGAGTTTCAGGGTACGATACAGAATTAAAGGCAGCTTTTCCGTCGAAGATGATCTTTTTCGAGAGTTTCTTCTAGACAAACGCTTATCCTTCGAAGAATACCTTGCATCTAACCCCTGCACAAAAGACGTGATTATGTTCCACTTTCGAACATGGCTGTTTGAAAGAAAAAGAGCCTGAAAAATCGACACCTGCCCCGATTCCAGCGAAGAAGCCCAGCGAATTGTTAGCAGAGCAAGCGTTGGAACTCATGGTAAGCTCAACAAAAACGGCATTGTGGAAGTCACCAGCAGGTTGCTTAGTGATAAGTTGGGGTTGGATGCTGATGCTGGCAGACAGAAAGTGCGGACTTTGATGAAGAAGCTAGAGAAGACAGGGAAAGTCATTATCGAGCAGAAAGCAGTTAAGGGCGCACGGAAGAGATACGTTTACAGGTTGAAAGAGATCAAGTAGCTTTCCGTTATATCAATTCTACATAAACCGCCTTCCGCGTGTAGTTGGATTTGTTTTGGTCAAGGTTTCTTGACAAAAACACTTTTCTGTTTCATTAACAAATGTATCAATGGTGCCTATGGTGGGGGAAAGAAGGGCAGCTCTCATTCTGTTGCTTATTCTTTGTTCTGTATTGATCACTTTGCCAAACATTGTGGCAGTTAGGGCAGTTGAGGATTCTTGGACAACAAAAGCATCCATGCCCTCAGCATTAGGTAGACAAGGAAATGCCGTTGTCAATGGGAAAATATACGTTATTCTTGGTTCCATTAATTACGAATACGATCCAGCCTTGGATACTTGGGCTACAAAGAAGCCAATGCCAACCCCGAGATTTTATTTTGGAATAGCTGTTTACCAAAACAAAATCTACATAATAGGTGGCACAACCGATTTCATATGGTCTAGCGATACTGGGACTACGTATACTGGAGTAAACGAGGCTTATGACCCTATAACAGATACTTGGGAGACAAAAGCTCCAATGCCCACAAACAGAGTTGAAGTACAAACAAGCGTCGTTAACGGCAAGATCTACATAATGGGCGGAACTACAGGTTACGACCAGACTAAGCCAGAATACACGTTTTGTGCAACTAACGAAGCCTATGATCCATTAACCAACACTTGGGAAACCAAAAATCCCATGCCGACAAAGAAAAAATCTTTTGATGCAAACGTTGTTGACAATAAAATCTACTGTATAGGCGGAGACGTTGGTAACAATAACTACACAGAGGTAAACGAAGTCTATGACCCTACAACGGATTCATGGACCACAAAAGCGCCAATACCCATCCCTGTACAGTCCTACCAATCAGTAGTCCTTGACAACAAAATATACGTAATAATAACACACGGACCTAGTGAAAGCAATTACAACCAAATATACGATGTAAAAAGTGACACGTGGACTTCTGGCGAAAACCTGCCTATTACAATCGCCCCTGCATCTGTTGTTGCGACAACTGGTATTATGGCGCCAAAGAGAATCTACGTTATTGGTGGATTTACTGTTAACACAACGCATGTAATTGCTCTTAACACAACTTATGTATACAATCCTGAGACGGATGTTTGGAGTAGTGGTGCTTCAATGCCGACTAGTCGATATGGCGTTGGAGTAGTAGTAATAGACGATGTTTTATACGCTATCGGAGGCGCAACAGATTTCATGAAATATACAGCAGCAGTTGATCAGTATACTCCTATGGGATATATCCCAGAGTTTCCATCATGGATAATTCTGCCACTATTCGTGACAGCAACTCTCGCAGTCATAATTTTCAGAAAGAGACTGGCATAGATAATGCGCGCTGCCACCTCGCTATAGGAAGGAAAGAGCGACGAAATCCTCTAACAAAAATGAAAAAACGTTTTTGTGTTAGGATTCCAGCCTTCTTTCCTTCCCTCAGCGGCTGCTTCTCTCTGCCTTTTCGCTTAAACTGTTTTTAAGAAGTAATTTTATATGTTACTAAACCGTATTTACAATTCCGAAGTTTTTTACGGACCCCAAACTTTGTACGGGCTATGGAGCACGTGAAGCTGTTTTGGACGCTAGGCTGCTGGATATCGCTATTTCTTGTCTCCGTGTACCATAATATTATCTGCAATTATGAGACGGCTTTTCCAGTTTGGTATGCCACAATTATAGTTTGGTTTTCCGGATTTGTAGCGCTTTCGTCTCTAGTGAAAAGTAATGAATTTCAGGGTTAATTCTAAGTCAAAGCGCCTAGCGTTTAGCTTCAACCAATCAACAGTTTACCACAGTATAATTTCATTTTTTTACTAAAAAAATAGTGGAAAGAACATAATAATGCGTCCATTTCTTTTATGTTCTCTTTCAGCGCTCACATTAATAACCTCAAATTATTCATTTTAGTAGCAGGGATTAGCTTCGCATAACCGTTTAAACAACCGGTTAATTACCCATTTTGTGTTCTAACTCTTTCATCAA
>SOJY01000127.1 GCA_004376385.1 Candidatus Bathyarchaeum sp. | reverse complement strand
GAGAAGAGGTCATGAAAACCATCGAGGAACTTCCGAAGTTAATGGAAACGGTTTCGAAGGCTTTCGGGTCAACCAAAAACAGAGAAGAAACGAAGTCTGTTAGTTCTGTTTTTCCTTCCGTCTCGTCTTCAAGTTGTAGCGAAGCCGTTTTGCAGATTCTAACGTCTGATTGGGGCAGGCAACCCAGAGGCTTAACTGAACTGGGGGAGGCTTTGAAGGCTAATGCTGTCTATTACCCGTCCACGACCCTTTCTGGGGTGCTGTCGTGGTTGGTTAGGAAAAATAAGATAAAGAGGTGGAAGACTGATAAGGGCTATGTGTATGTTTTAGCTGGAGGACGAAAAGAGAATGGGAAAGATACGGGTGAGAGTTAAGGCTCCCTTCGGAGAAATTGTTATCGAAGGAGACAGCGCCCAAGAAATACTCACAACACTAAAGACAATGCCGCCCCAATTCGTGAACGAGGTAGGCGGATTAATCTCATCGAATCTGGCTCCCTCAATAAAGACGCAGCTAAACGGAATAATTGAACTCACAACAGAAGGACCAATAATCACCACCAGAGAGAAACTCACCCACTACGAAGCAATCGCCCTAATCCTGTTTGCCTCAGACCAAAACTCCAGCACAGCCACCCAGATTAAGCGGCTTCTGGCTTCAAGCGGAATCAGGTCCATGGTTCCTGCTCGCCTCAATGAAATGACGAAACGGGGACTGGTCTTTAAACCTGACCCAGCGAGACCCGAGTTCAAGTTGACTACTCAGGGCGAAAGATGGGTTGAAGAAGTGCTGGTGAAGCTTCGAGGCGCAACAGGTTGATCAAAGAAACAGTCACCGTCCACATAAAATATCAGGAAACTGAGCAGACATTCACGGGCGACGCAAACCAAGTCTGGATAAGCATCAACAGATTCTTCAGCGAAATGATTCCCGCCCTCCAGACAGTAAAGAAAGCCCTCCTCACAGTTGACCTAGAAAGCCTAATTGAAGACTGCAAAAACGTAATCGCCGTTGCCCCTGAGGGTCCGGTTCTCCTAGTTTCTCGGCAGAAGCTCACGGACAACGAAACATTGACCTTACAGCTTCTAGCAACGTACATCGGCAACAAGCTGGGGCAATCAAAAGATTATCTCACTAAAGAAGAGCTGCAGGCTGGACTCGGAAAAAACGCGAAGATAACAAGCACCCGGCTGGGTGAACTCTGCCGAGAAGGATTAGCAACAAAAACCGAAGAAGGCAATTATCGTATAACGACGCTGGGAATCAAACGGTTCCAAGAAGAGACTCTGCCCGAAATTCGAGAAAAACTTCAAAGATAAAAGCTAGGCTTTGAACCACTTGAAAATCAGGTAACGTATCTCTTCGGCTTCTAGGTCAGGTATGGCGATAATGAACCGTTTACGTACAGTTGTAGCCAACCTTCCAGCCTTCACAACATCCGTCGCCGTAACCTCCTCGCTAGCCTTCCTCACCGAAACCATGTACGGCGCATGATCCACACCAGGTCCATGCTTGTAAATCGCAAAATCGCAGCCATACTTTATGCCCGGCGTAACGATAAGCTTCTGACCCCGCAGGTCACGATAAACCGCATACTTTGCGTCAAAATCTTCATACAGCTTCCTCGCCCTTCTCCGCAACTTCGAAAAGCTGACCGCTTTCCGTTCAGGTCCTCCATAAACGCTGATTTTTCTGTTCTCCACCAGATAAACGCCCTCCATGAGGTCAAGAATCAGGGGAACATCAAATTCAGGAATTTTTGGTTTGGGAATACCTATGGGCTTGCCGTAATATCCGAGTTTATAGAGTCCCGACCCTTCCTCAGGGTTCCAAACTACAAGAAAATTGTCTAGGAGTTCGGTTTCAATCTTCTCGGGCATACAACTTCACTTTAGATGGTGAGCGCCAGTATGCGAGCGGCGTCCGAGGCGGCTTTAGCCTTGTCGGCGGCGTCCTCCAACTTTTGAACTACATTCAACAAGAGAAACATGGGCGGAAGTTCCATTTTGCTGTCTATGATGTCTATTTCTAGTTGTCGGTATAGACCGTCCACTATGCGTTCTGCAGCTGCAACATCTCTAGATTTCTCCAATGCTTTGGAAACGCCGTAATTTAGTGTCATAACGGTCTCTCTAAGCTTAGAGATTGTATAAAAAACAGCGTCTGAAAGCTTAATCATGTCTTCCTTTATTTGATTCGGAACTTTCCAGCCCCTTTCCATAATCTGAAGCAGTCTAAATCCTATTCCTTCACAGTAGTCAGCTATCTCGCTTGTCAGGTTAGTGAAACGGAGGAAGTCTTCGCGGCTCATCAGTATGGCTCCTATTTCTGCGAGCTCCCGTGAAACATTGCGTTGTGCAACATCTACGTTATTTTGATGCTTCTTGATGTCAGCGAATAATTCTTGAGCTGAATCCTTGTCGCCATTCACGAAGACCGTCACCAGCTGGGAAATTTTGCGGGAAATATCCACTACTTCTCTAAGATGGTCTCTTGAAACGCTTAGCGCTTGTCTTTTCACCCGTTCTTCGGTCTCTACAGGAAATACCATATCGTTGCCCCATGAATATCCTAGTTATAACCAAAATTAAATAGACTTGAGTCTCTTAAAAACACTTAGCTTTCAGTTATCCATCTTTTCGGCGTTCGATCAGTTGCCCCAGATCCTCAAAGTCTATTTTGTTGCGGAAGTAGGCGTGGAGCAGATCCGGAAGATTGTCGATATTGCTTCTTACCTGCTTCCAACTGTCACGGTCACGTAATGTCACAGTGCCATCTTCGAGAGTTGTATAGTCGATGGTGATTCCTAAAGGCGTTCCCACTTCATCTGCTCGCGCATATCGCCTTCCAATGGAACCTGACGAGTCCCAATCCACAGTGAAACCCTCATTGGTCAACCTATGATAGACCTCATCCGCCTTCTCAAGTAAGCCGTCTTTGTTCACCAAAGGAAAAACACTCATCTGTATGGGAGCAAGGTCACGGGATAAACTCAAAAGGGTTCGTTTATTTCTTTTTGTGTACGCATACTCTAAGGCAACATATACCAGCCGATCTAATCCGAAACTGGGTTCTATAACGTGTGGAACAAATCTTCTTCCACCACTCTCGGATTCCTTGAAGGCTGTCAAGTCTACGCCGCTGGCTTTCATGTGGCGGCTCAGGTCATAGTCTGTTCTGTAGTTGTGACCGGAAACTTCTGTCCAGCCCCACCGTTCCAGATATACCTCTTGATCAAAGCCCTGCACCGAGTAGTGGGCTCTTTCCCACTCAAGTTTTTCGATGAAACGCTGCTGTTCCTCTGGAACACCCAGCTCCACCAGAAATCTTTTGGCTAAAGCCATGAAGTAGGCTTGCCACTCTTCCTTGATGATGCCCTTGCTTACAGCTTCTTTTACGGTGACTGTTACTGGTTCTGTATTATCTTTCATTTTGTTTTCTGCGAGTACCAACCTTAACGTTTCATTTTCCACTTCTTTCAGCACGAGACATTTTTTGTCCTCTGGGTCCAAGAAAAATTCGATGTCGATGATCGTGAATTCTCTCAGCCGTATGGGACCTTGCCGTGGAGAAATCTCGTTTCTGAGAACGCGACCTATCTGTGCAACTCCCAAAGGAAGACGTCCCCGAGCACTTTCGAAGATACGCTTGAACTCCACAAATATTCCTTGAGCTGCTTCGGGACGCCCATAACCGACAGAGTCGGAGTATGGTCCAATCGTGGTTGCGAACATGGTCATGAACTGTTCAGCTTTGCTGAAGGTTCCGCCACATTCTGGGCAGCGGATGTTCCGGTTTTTTAGTTCGTCCATGATATCTTGGAGAGTGAGTTTCTCGGTTTCTGTGTCGGTCATTTTTCCGAACTCTTGGAGCAGATGATCGGCTCGGAACTTGCGTTGGCATTTAGTGCATTCAACTGTTGGTTCCTTGAAGTTTTCTACGTGACCGGAAGCTTCCAGAACGTTTCCGGGCATAATCACGGAGGTTTCTATTTCGAGTATGGCTAAGGGTTGGAGGTAGAATCTTCTGAACTTGTCTTCTAGCCTTTTTTTTAGTAATGAGCCGAGGGGACCGAAAGTTAGGAAGCCGCTGATTCCTCCGTATATTTCGTAGGAGGGCCAGAAGTAGCCTCGTCGCTTCGCCATTTCGCTTATGATTTCGTATTTGTCTTTTTGTTTCACGGTTTTCCGCTCCGCAGCTATTAGTGGGATTCTATACGCCTACAGTATTACGTCAATAAAAACACAATGTTCATTTCAGTTTTGCCAGTTCAGCCTCAAACTGTTCTTTCATACCGCTTTTCTTGGCTAACTCGCTTTTCACTCTGACAATAATGTTCACGGGGGTTGGGTCCTTGTTCTGCAGAACTGCTAGGTAGACGCTTGCGTAGTCGCCCGTGCACAAGACTGAGAACATTTTTGCCAGCTTTCCTTTTCCCTCTGCCGTGATTTCCGTTACTTTGTTGGCTCTGTTGAATACGAGGTTTGTGGTGGTTTCTATTCTGTTTCTGATTTCTGGGGGCTCTTGGGGGTCTCGGATAAGGATGACAGAATGTTTCTTGTTGAGGGTTTCTGGGGCTTCGTATCCCACGGTTTCGTTGTGGTTCAGTTCTGGGAAGATGTCGGATTTGCTTGGGACTTTGCTGTTTTCGTTGAATTGGGCTTTCAGTCTGTGGGCTATGGAAGTGTATTGCCTGAAACCGTAGATCACGGGAATTGTTCCCATTAATTCTGTGGCAAGCTGTTTCGCCCTGTTGTTGTCTGTTGGTACGTCTGGAGCGTTTGCTTTGGATACCTTCTCTAGAACAGCTATTGCCTCTTCTAGTTCATCTTCTGTGTTGGAGAGTATTCCCAGTTTTTCCATGAGAACCGGAAGAGGAAAGAACATGTAGGGAATGGCGACGCGGGGCTGCAGACCCGAGGGAATTATCACGTGGGGTAACTGCAGTTTCTTGCAGAATGCCTCAAGTTGTCCGCCCGAAGTTACTGCCAATATAGTGCATTTTCTGTGGATTGCTGTTAGGAAGGCGGTTAGGGTTTCTTCTGTGTTTCCTGAGTAGCTGTTCGCGAATACTAGGGTGTCCTTGTTTACGTATGCTGGAAGAGTGTAGTCTCTGCAGACTTCGATTGGAATGGGGAGCGTGTCTCGGAGCCAGTCATGTAGGATTTCTCCTCCTATAGCTGAGCCACCCATACCAACGATTACGATATTCTTGGGATTCACCTTTTCAGGCACGTCTACCTGCTTAGCCCTCTTTATCGCATCTCGACAATAATTAGGAGTCTTAGCCAAATCGCTGAGCATGTCGCTCCTGTCAACTTCCTTAACCCTTTCAGGCTTGTCCAAAACAGTAACCATACACTTTTCGCTCCTCTTATGATATAGCATCATATATCAATTGAATCTTTTAAAAACAAAGGTAAAACCCCTTACAGAAATGACAATTTTATCTTAGAACCTGAAGGTTGAAAGTCAAAAAAGGTTCGGAAAGACGCCGATCAGGTCTTTAGTAAATGAAGAAACAATATTGTTCGAAGGTTCCCAACCAAAACACACGAATAACATAAAACGGTCAGTTTATTCGAAAAAATTGATCCACTACCCAACACGGCTATAGTACTTTCTGACGCTCTCAACTGTCAGTTAAAAATTCTGTTTGAATCTTCAATGACCTAACAAAGATAGCTAGAACACAAAAGAGAATCGAAATGTAGGTAAGAATTATATATGAAAATTCTACCTGTAAAATCCATGAGTAACAACCTAAAATCCAAAGAATAAAGCCTTGTGTCCAAAGAAACAAAACATGAAAATCACTTTGCACCAAATATTTGAATACATTTGATCCGTAGGAAAAAATTCTGGCAATCAATTTCTGAAGCTCAAGAAAACTAACTTTTTTTGACAATTTTAACTGAAGCAGAGGAAAAATAAACTCTTTGTTAACCCCAAAAATACTAGGGGACAAAATCAAAAAGATAGAAAACAAAATGAATAACAAAAGAAATAACATCTTTCTCATTCATCAACAGGAAAAAACAACCATAAAAGCGACGTTTCAAACTGAACAGCGTTCAAGAACCAGTAATATTAAACACAACGAAGTGTGCATTTTGGGGGATAAAAAATTAATCCCAAAAACACTCACTTTTGCAATGAGGTTTACATGCAGTTATAGTGATTTTGCTAGGTGTGCAACTTTGCTTTTTATCTTATCAAACTCATGTGAGGCTTGCTTGTAGGGTAGCTGGTAGGGGTCGTCGATGTGCCACACCACAACCTTGTCAGCGCACTCTGGCGACTGCCTAAGAATAGCTGACTCGTGTTCAGTTTCCATGGCTACTATCAGATCGTAAACGCAGATATTCTTCGATTCCAAACCGTCAGGAACTGTCTTCAAGAATTCGTTGGCTCCTTCCTGCTCAGCATATCTCCTCGTCAAGTCCACAACCTTGTAGTAAGCGTAGGTTCCTGCAGAATCAACATCAATGTCTGGTCTAAGTTTCTTCAGCAGTGCATCCGCCAATGGGCTTCGGCAAGCATTTCCTGTGCAGACAAACAAAACCTTCACTCTATACACCAATCACGAGTTTAGAACCTCTAATTATTTCGCACCTAATAAACACCAACTTTTCTTAACGGAAAAAAGAAACTTATATTCGTTGACCATATTACGGATTCAATAGATTAAATAACAAGATTCAATTCACCAAAACAACTAAACAACCTAACTGCAATAACTAAAGCATGGTGAGCCAAAGGATGAAAGTGGCCAAACTAACATGGGAGTTCCCGCCAAGAGTTGTGGGTGGAATAGCCCGCCACTGTGAAGGCTTAGCCAAAGCCCTTGTTCAGCAAAACCACGACGTTCACCTTTTCACGCTGGACTTTCCCGGATCACCAAACTACGAAGAAATGGACGGAGTCAAAGTATACCGTGCCTCAACAGAATTGGGGCACCCCAACTTTCTCACATGGGTTCTGTTGTTTAATCACTTTCTGTCAAAAAGAATGGCAGACGTGAGCCAATCGTTTGACTTTGATCTTCTGCACGTTCATGACTGGTTAGCCGCCTTCTCAGGAATCTCCTTTAAGCATTACCTGAAAAAGCCGATGGTCCTTACAGTGCACAGTACCGAGGTTGGAAGAGCACAGGGTCTCCACAGCCCCAACTCATTCTCTATAAATGGAATAGAATGGTGGGCAACATACGAAGCCGACAGAGTCATCGTGTGCAGCCAATCAATGAAAACCGAAATCTGTGATCATTTTAATCTGCCATGGGACAAGGTTGACGTGATCCCGAACGCGATAGACACAACACAGTATCAAACTTCCGTTGACAGGGAAATGGTTAGAAAACGTTACGGAGTAGGCTACGGCGAAAAACTGATCCTCTGCGTAGGACGCCTAGTTCCACAAAAGGGAATAGAATACTTCATCAGAGCAATACCAACAATAGCCCGACGTTATCCAGAAGCAAAATATATTATCGTCGGAGAAGGATGGTCACGAGACATCCTAGAAGCCGAAGCCCGCGCCAGTGGACACGGCGGAAAGATTCAGTTTACAGGTTTTGCTTCTGACAAAGAAGTTATTGACCTCATGACCAGCGCAGATGTTCTGGTTGTGCCCTCCATCTATGAACCGTTTGGCATAGTTGCCCTTGAGGGGATGGCTACTGGCGTTCCCGTGGTAGCCAGCCAAGTGGGCGGCTTAGCTGAAGTAATAGACCATGATCGCACAGGAATTTTCGTGTATCCGAGGAACCCCGATTCTATCGCATGGGGGATCGACCGAATCTTGTCTGATCCAGATCATGCTAAATGGTTGACTGAGAACGCGAAAGAAAAGCTCCACAAGGCTTATAGTTGGGAAACAGTTGCTATGAAGACTGTTGAGGTTTACAGAAAGGTGGTTGAATAATTTTGGGCGAGAATCATTCTTTTCGTTCATACAACGATGAGCAGCCCAATCAACTACGCCTTTTGATTATGCTCCACAACATAGGAGCAACGGAATCATCCAAAGCGTTAACAATTCAACAGATTTCGGAATGGACCCGAATGGAAGCCCCGGAGCTTCAGGGTCACCTTCAAAAACTGATTACATCAGGTTACGCGCAGTCGTTTCGTTCAGAAGAAACCGACAAGTACCATCTTACAATTGATGGCATCAGAAAAGTGCTGAGCCTATACAGCTAACATCCTTTAACGGCTACTGCAAAGCTTTCTTCTCTGTCTGAACCGCAGCCCTAAGTTCGGTGGCAGCGTCTTCAGGCGAAATCACATTAATGAATATCCCTGTGCTTTTTTCGAAACCAGCCCATATAGCCAACCGGGGATAAACTTCCAGATGCCAATGATAACACTCCTCAGCATCTTCACTTAACAAAGTGTGGAAACCAAAATTGTATGGAGGATCATTCAGCAAAGACCGCAAACCACCTAAACAAACCCGCATAGTCTCAGCCAAATCCTTAACCTCGTCCCCAGACATACTTAGCATGTTTGACTGATGACGCTTGGGCATAACCCAAAACTCTAAGGGGTTAACACTTGCCCAAGGAGCAAAAACCACGAAACTGTTGTTCTCCCAAATGAAACGCGGACCCTCTTTCTCTCTCTTCAAAACATCACAAAGCAGGCACTCATGGTTTTTGTTCCAGAATGTTTTGCTTGTCTCAAGTTCCTCTGCAATCAGAGTTGGAATAAATGGAGTTGCAATCAGCTGAGTGTGAGCATGGGAGAGAGATGCTCCTGCTTCGCGCCCGTGGTTCCTGAAAATTGTCACATGCTTTATGTACGGCTTTCCGGAAAGGGCGGTTAGGCGATCAAGATAAGCGTTTATCACATGAACCAGCTGGGAAACTCGCGCTGCCCCAGGATGTTCATCGTGACATGACGATTCTATAATGACTTCGTGATGACCCACAGCACTTGCAAGAGCAAACCTTTCATTAAAAGTCACATTTTCTTCAGTTGGAGGAGTGAACGCAGGGTACGCGTTTGGTACAACTCTCACTAGCCACTCTTTATGGCGGAGACCGTTCTGATCTCTTTCCTTTCTGATCGTCCCATTAGAAGAAAGATACACCAGTACCGCTGGAGGCGTCATACGCTCGTTACCAGGACAGAGAGGACAAACACCCTCCTTCTTCAAAAGATCATTCTTAACAAAATCTGTGGGTCTCTTCTTACGTTCTTTAGCGATGACAACCCACCGATTCAGCAAATAATCTTTTCGAACTTCATTTCTTCCCATTTTTTCTTCCAACTAAAGAACAAGTTTAGGCAGAAGAAACCTTAAGATTTTTTCAACCCTAAAAGTTCAGAATAGCGATCAATCGTTGACTTTGCAGCTGTGTTCCAACTAAAGAGTTCAAGAACACGTTTCCTGCCGTTGCGTCCAAATTGAATCCTTTTCTCAGGGTCTTCGATGGCACTTGTAATTCCCCAAGCAATGTCCGTCGGGTCGTTCGGGTTAATGTGGAATCCGCATTGATCAGAACCACTAATGCTGACAATCTCTCTCATTCCGCTGGTGCCTGCGGCTCCAACAACTACTGGTTTCTCCATGCTCATAGCCTCTAAGGTGACAATTCCGAAGGGCTCATAGAGACTAGGATAAGCTGCAACATCACACGCCGCATAGTGGGCGATTCGCTCTTCCTCGGGTATGAACTCGAAACGGAATTTAACAATATCTTCAAGGTGTAGATTACGAACAAGACCTTCCAGATAGTCTCGCATGTCACCGAGACCAACAACCACCAGTTTTGCGTTAGGAATCTTTTGCAAGACTTGGGGCATTGCCCTGATGAGTTTATCTACCCCCTTGACCCATACGAGTCTCCCCACAAAGAGTACCATCATGTCATCTTTGGTGAGTCCATATTTTTTTCTAACATCCTTAATTCGTTCTTCACTCACTTGCTCAGGATTATACTTCTTTGGATCCACACCATTGTAGCAAACTCGAATCTTCTCTGCAGGAAAACCAGCCTGTATCAGTTCATCCTGCATCGCGTAAGAAACCGTTATGACCATGTCCGCCATCTGTCCTCCCCTGTTTTCTATGCTTCTGACTACACCTGAGCCATTGCCTAATGTTCGTCCTCTCTCGTTGGAGTGTACATGAAAAGCCAAAGGTATTCCCAGCTCTTTTTGGATAGTTATGCCAGCAATAACTGAGAGCCAGTCATGGGCTACCACCAGATCAAATTTGAAGTCTTCGACTCTAACAAGTTCGTTAACCATTTTTGAGGCGCTTAGATAATTGTAGATCAAAATTTTTGAGAAGAACTGAATTCCTCTGCCCCACTTCTTAACGTCTTCCGCGATTACATCCGGCAGGGAATCAGAAACGTCGATGTGGATGGGACGATGAATTTCTATGCCACGCAGAAGCTCTCTGGTAGGGAGGCTTCCTTTATCGTCATTCATTGTGAAGACCGTGACGTCGTGACCAAGCAAAACGAACTTACGCGTTATCTCCGCAGCATAGGTTCCTAAGCCACCAACAATTTTGGGTGGATACTCGTAAACAAACACAGCTATCTTCATTATTTTTTCACCGTTTCCGTATATCTTTTGACAGGTTAAACAGTAGAGATGCAGTTCAGTTTTGTAGAGAAGCGTTATTTAACGGTTGCTTCCTTTTCGTAAAGAACACAAGTTCACCTTTTTGGCACACAAAATCCTATGCATATCCCAACTGTTCTCTCCTAATATTGAAGACCACTCTTTATTCATTGCAGAATTGATGCTATTAACAAAGCCGTAACTCAAGCAATTACTAATGATCCGTTCTTACCAAAAACTCGTCGATAAATTGAATCGATAACTCTCAGAATTAACCATACAATAACGAATGTCAGCAACAGGGTACATCGGTTTTTGAAGTATATTTGTGTCCGCAGTAACTGCTATATATTTACTGAAGGCTCAAAATAATTTAGGAGTTGCAATGTCAGCCAAAAGGCTTTCAAACGAAGAGTTCCAAACATTTCTACATGCGTTATTTGATAATGACCGCCTTAAAGTGAAATATCAAAATCCTGACGCGTGGAAAGGCTACTGAATCATCAAGTGAGAACTCCAGCCTAATTCTAACGAAACTCAAGATTTTAAGAATCTGGTTTGAAGTCCATTAGTGCCAAGTTATTGTCCTGTCGACGCCATGAACGGGTCTAGTCTATCAAAAGTTTTCTCAAGGGTTTCTATGGGCGGCAAGAATACTCCTCTGAAGTGTCCCGAACCGTATGCTGATCCGAAGCCAGAGCCGTGAACAAAGACGATGCCCGTCTGTTCCAATAGATCACGAACAAAAGCCATGTCGTCTCTCCATTTTGACCCAATTCCGTCAACTTTAGGGAAGAAATAGAAAGCCCCTTTAGGTTCTGCACAGCTGATTCCATCGATCTCGTTGAGGCGCCTATGGGAATAATCTCTTCTTTCCCGTAGCTTCTTCACCATGCGAGAAATGTAATTTTGGGGTCCTCTCAAGGCTTCCACAGCTGCTTTCTGAACAGGAGTATTAGCGGAAAGCCGTATTCTCGCCTCTTTTGTGACATGCTCCCGCAGTTCCTCCAATGCTTCTTCATCCTGTCCTGTAAAGTACACGTAACCCAGCCTCCAGCCTGTCATCAAATAGACTTTTGAGAAGCCGTTAAGCCCGATAACAGGAACATCCTTGGCTACATTAGCTGTACTCACAGGCGCGTCATATGCGATCTGGTCATAAATCTCATCAGATATCAACGGGATATCATGTTCTCCCGCCAGATCAACCATTGCCTTGACAGTATTCTTGTCGTATAGGGCTCCGCATGGGTTGTTAGGGTTTATGATAACTATCGCCCGTGTTGAGTCATTTACCTTAGATCTAACATCATCCAAGTCAGGTTGCCATCCATTCTCTTCGGAAGTTTTGTACTGAACAGCTTTACCTCCAAAGAACTCGGTGTACGAAATGTAAGGCGGATAAGCAGGACCCGGCACCAAAACCTCGTCCCCGTTTTCAACCAATGCTCCGAGGACCATCTGAATTCCCTCAGACACGCCGTTAGAAACTATCACATTCTCGGGCAAAATGTCGATGTCACCAACCTTTTTTTCCTTCTCGCAGATTGCGTCTCTTAGTTCAGGAATGCCCTCTGAAGGAGAATACGCATTGAAGCCCTCTTTCACTGCTTGAATTAGTGCCTCTTTGATGTGTTCAGGCGTTTCGAAGTCAAACAGTAATGGGTCTCCAATGTTAAGATATATGACATCTTTTCCTTTCTTTTCCAGTTGCCTAGCATGCCCTACAACATCACGGATAGCATACTCAAGATTCTGCACTCTTTCTGTGAGATTCAACGCTTATGACCACAACAGGATTGATATTCTACAATAAAATCCTTTCACTTTTATTTACTACACAATCATGGCAACAACGAATGGTAACCACAAAGTCTCCTCATTTAGTTTATACTGTGAATGCGTCTCCTGCCTTTGGCACTACAGCTTCAAGTCCAACTTCCGTTTTTATCCATTCAGCAAACATTTCACAGTTCGCTTCTTCTCCATGCACCACATAAACGGTCGGGTTTCCCTTCAGGTCCTTGACTGCATCTTTGAGTTCGTTGGCTCCGCTGTGAGATGAGAAATCGAAGCGCTTCACCTGAGCCTTAACGTTCTGCACTTTCCCGTCAATGATGCATTTTCCTGAATCAAGCAACTCCCGTCCAGGAGTTCCAGGAATCTGGTATCCTACGAGGAAAACACCATTCTTGCTCTTTTTTCCAACCTTCTGGATATAAAATGCGGCGGGTCCTCCCTTTAGCATTCCTGCCGGAGAGATGATTGCCCCCGGCTTACTGGCTATTTTTCCGCGGTCCTTATATCCGTCCACCCAAGTCGCGGAGCGAAGAGCCCTAACGAATAATTTAGGGTCCCGCATATAGGACGAGTGATTCATCATTATACGGTTAACCTCACGAGCCATACCATCCATGGCAACAGGATACTCAAAATGGTTAGCAGCTAAGACACACGCTATTTCTTGTGAGCGTCCTACGCTGAAGGCGGGAATTAATGCGGTTCCTCCGTTTTCTGCGACACGATTGACGTGTTCCATGAATTCTTTTTCTATCTCTTTTCTTTCAAGGTGAACCTCGTTGGCATAGGTGCTTTCAATGATTATGGCGTCGAGTTCGCCGTAGTCTCGGTCTGCGCCAGAGAGAAGTTGGGTGTCCATAGAATTATAGTCTCCCGTGTAAATAATTCTTTTTCCCTCTGCTTCTATCAAGACTTGAGCACCTCCTGGTAGATGCCCAGAATTCAGGAACTGAAATTTCATGTCTCCGATGGTTTGTTCTTTTCGGAAGTCAAGATGAACACAGCTTCTCAGCATGGTTTGCAGTTCTAGGAATTCGAAGGATAGGTAGTAACCGGATAGGCGTATAAAGTCGGAGATTAGTGGCTTGACGAGATCGAATGTTAGTTGTGTTCCGTAAACTGGTTTCTTGTCTTGAATGTGGAAGAGCGGAACACCACCTGAGTGATCTAAGTGGCTGTGAGTTAGAATTATAGCGTCTACCTCTTTGGGTGGAATATGCATAGGAAACCCGGGTTCATCATCTAGCATAACGCCATAGTCAAGAAGCAGCTGATTCTTTTCTGATTTAACTGCAACACATGCTCTGCCAACTTCTCTTGCGCTTCCGAGAAATCTGATTTTCATCGGGATCGTTTTCATCCTCCGTTAAGTAATGTTACATGAAATATTAGATTGTTTAAGTATATGCTGTCATTTAAACAGTAACCTTTTTTCGTAGAATTCTATTGACATCGTCATCTTTCAAAAGGAACGCTAAAACCTGTTTTATAGCGACATTACTGCTTCTTGTATCACAGCTGCAAGATGTTCTATAGTGCTTGTAGCCCAGGGGTCTCTTTCTCGCAGCGCTAAGAATGGAACTTGTTTCTTCTTGCAAGCCCGCCTACAAGCTGCCGCAACCTTTCCCATCCAAACTTTTGGGTCACGAAGAATGATTACCCGTTCATAGCCTGTTTTTTTGATGTAGTTTGACACCTGTCCTGCCACGTACGTTACGGTTTCAGAGTCGAAGGGATACGCAATCATGTTTTGTGACAGGGGATAAACGTCATCTAGTTCCGTGGGTACTACGCCAAATGGTGCCGCATACGTGCAAACGTGAACGAAATCAACTTTGTCATAGATTGTCTGTTGTAATTGTTTCATGACTGTTTCATGTTCTTTTGAGTTGTGGAATGGTTTCTTTCTGGTTTGCGGTAGCAACAAAAGAATCTTTGCTTCAGGTGGCACAGAGTACCTTTCAAGAAGCCTTCGTCTGTACCGGATGACCTCTGGACGGGCTAACCCCAGTGAACTGAAGAAGAAGATACCGCCTTTTTTGGTGACGGGAGTCTGCTGTTCCATGTATTCGCTGTATTTTGCCACTTTTTTTAGGGCTTGAAGAAGAGACGGGTGCCCATGAGCCCTCATTTCCATGTGTTCCCAGAGGCGCCCCTCAGTTATCGCCTGTTTTATTCGCCGTAACTCGCAGAAACTAACATGAAGATTATGCTCAGCAAGCAGCTTTTGTTTCTCTTCTTTGGGCAGGGCTCTCACAGTTTCTGGATCAGTTTTGTTGCACACTGGACATGAGCATGGGAAATATTCCATTTTGTCTAGTCTTGCGGTGCCCGACTCTGTCAAGTAACGGTCTTGCCGAGCAAACAGGGCATAAGCTGCTGAATCAAACAGGTCGCATCCTAGGGCTACTGCTAAAGCGAACATGAAGGGGTGACCGGCGCCAAAGAGGTGAAGGGGACGTTCTGGAGGCAGATTCATCTTTGCAGTTACAATCATATCGACAAGGGTGTCAAACTTGTACTGCTCCATCACTGGAGTTGGGCTACCTAAAGCGTGAACCTGAAAAGGCAGTTTTCCCATTTCTTTTGCTGATTTGGCGACAAGATCAAGGTATTGTCCGCCCTGAACTGGACCAACCCATGCCAAGTCGTCGCGGCTCTTCATCTTCTCTAACGCTTTTGCCCGTTTGATCGTCTCTTTTACGGTGTATCGTGCATATTCTTTGGAGACGCCCCATCCTGTGGGGATGTCCAATATAGTGGCTATGTCCGTGTCTATAGTCTCTTGGAACCGTACAATTTCTTTGGGGGTGGTTTCTACGCCTTTGTAGATAAGAAGCTGATAAGCGCCAGAATCAGTCATAATTGACCCGCTGAAGTTCAAGAATTTGTGGAGTCCTTTTTCGCTTGCAGTTTCTTTGAAGTTCTTGTTTATTATATAGGCGTTGGTTATGAGGGCTCTGCAACCAAACTCTTCCTCTAACCTTTTAGGAAGGATCGGCTGAAGACTAGGATTAATTACAGGAAAAAGCAACGGCGTCTCCACTACACCACTCTTGGTTTCGAATCTGCCTATCCGCGCCATCAAATCTCTGTTTACTATCTCAAAAGACATAACGAAACCGCCAAGACACACCTTATTAAACTAGTGTCTCAGAAGGACTCATTTATTAACATTTAATCTCAAAAAGAGCAGTATCAAGAAAAAAATTAGTGCTCCGTTCACAGTCCTATCTTTGAAGCGATAGTTTCTTGAGGATTTTAGAAAACAACAGTGGCAGTTTGAGCCGCCAAAGGAAGTGATTCAACGCGGTTCGAGCCATTATTTGACTGTAAAAGTTCCCTTTCATCCCTTTTAACGAATGACACAGAATGTATGATGGGGAGTAGAAACTGTTGTATAGTGTCCTTTTTGCTTTTCTAATCTCTTCAGCCGATAAAAGAGGATTTTCAGAGACCAGCTTCATTGTATCATACAGGCTCCAGTCTGAGGACATTTTCCAGCCCATACTCTCAACATGCTTGCGAATTTCAGTGCCGGGGTAAGGGTTCGCCACAAATGGATATACAGCGTCTGGCTTCGTTTTTTTGATGAAATCAAGAGTTTGTTTTAACATATCTTTCGTTTCGCCTGGATACCCGAAGATCACGGATGTATCAACAAATAGACCTACTTCCTTCGCCCATTTAATCGCCCTTTCACCTTGTTCAACCGTTGTTCCCTTCTTCATGGCATTCAGTATCGTTTGGCAGCCTGACTCAATTCCATAAAATACTCGTTGACAGTTTGTGTCCCTGATTTTAGCCAAAATCTCTTTAGAAACTAGGTCAACCCTTGTTCGACAATCCCATTGGATGTCCAAATTTCTGTTCTTTATTTCGTCACAGATCTCGAATGCTCTCTTTGTGTCTAATGTAAAAACATCATCGTAAAAGATAACGGCGTCAGGGTTATACGTATCATTTAACAACTCCAACTCGTTCACGAAATTATTTGGACTTCTTGCCCTAATGCGTTTCCCACACATTCGGGATGCTGAGCAGAATGTGCATTGGAATGGACACCCCCTAGTAGATATAATAGGGAGGTATATTTTCCCGAAAATCCGATACTTGCTTACCTCAAAATGATGAAAAGCAGGATATGGTAACTCATCCAAGTTTTGAATGAACGGTCTGTTGGTCGTTTGGACGATTTGTCCATTCTTCCTAAATGTTATGCCTGCAACCTTGTCAAGGTCTTTCAGGTTGGATTTAGATACGAGGTTTGCGATCTCTAGGATGGTTTGTTCGCCTTCACCTCTAATTATAATATCTGCTTCTGGATTCTCGTTGAGGGTTTGTTCATCCATAACTGTGACGTGCGGTCCTCCCATTATAGTCAGGCAGTTTGGATATGCTTCCTTTGTTGTCTTCACAATTTCACGTGCAGGATTGTATGTAAGAGTGGTGGAGGTCACTCCGACTACATCGGGTTGAAGCTGATCAAGTTCTCTTTCTAACTGTTTCTTTGTGGGTTTGAGCAATTGGCAGTCAATAACGTCAACGGTGTATCCTTCCTTTTCTAGAACTGCAGCCAAATATCCGATGCTAAGCGGGATGAAAAATGCCTGAGGAGCCCCACTGGGGTACGGTGGATTCGCAAGGGTTATATGAGCTTTCAAGCGGTTCCTCCTAAATTTGTTGGCTAACGGAAATTAGGTACACGCAATATTTATCTCTTATATTAACTAATAGTGATAATGTTTGGGTTTTTGGGGTTTGTTTAATCCCCAAACGCGCGCACATAAACAATCGCATTTATATTGAAAAGTTATCTCTTAGTTGTGCTGGTTCCGCTGAAGGTTAACGTGTATGGTCTGCAAAGTTCAAATTTACGAAAAACCGGTCTTGAATGACCCAGTGTTGATTGAGGGATTACCCGGCATCGGATTTGTCGCAAACATCACGGCTTTACAGCTCATCAAAGAGTTGAATGCAACACTGTTCGCGCAGATTCAATCATCCGCATTCCAGGACCTCGCCATGACAACGGGCAAGGGAGAGACATACTTTCCAACAAACCAGTTCTATTACCACAAAGGCAAAGATGGTGAAAGAGACCTCATAATTCTCTACGGTAACACACAAGCCCTGACCACGGTTGGGCAGTATGAACTCTGCGGAAAAATTTTGGACATAGCCCAAGAAGTTGGATGCAAATACATCCTGACCGTGGGTGGAGTAAGAAATGAAGAAAAAATCGAAAAACCCGACATCTACTGCACAGCCTCAGACAAAGAAACGTTGCAAGAGGCTTTGGGCCTCGGCGCCAAAGTCATGAAAGGGCACATCTTTGGGGTAGCCGGACTCCTTGTCGGATTATCCAAATTAAGGAACATGAAGGGTCTCTGTCTCTTAGCTGAAACATCTGGCTTGTATCCCGATGCAGTAGCTACGCGGGAGATTCTGAAAATGCTTAATACGATGCTGAATCTGAAAATAAATCTGGAAAACTTAAGTGGCGCTGCGGAAGAAACGGGGGAAATATTGAAGTCTTTCGGAATTGTTTCTCCTTCGTCAGTAGAAAAAAAGGATCGGGAAGCGGATTTCCGCTGGTTTATTTAGCTGCTGCTTCTTTAGTGAACAAACCGTGGACTCGTTGCACGCGCTCGGCTATCGGACCTGAACCCTCTGTTACGCCCTTTTCGGTTACTTTGATCTTTTCCATGACCCAGATGAAGCCCTTGTCCTCGTAGAGTTTAACCATTGTTGGAAAGACCTTTTCGAGGCGTTCGGATAGAGCTTTCAAATCGAAGGGTTTCTCGATGGTGAAGATTTGGGCGAGGATACTGCCGTTCAGGAAAATTTTGTGTGTTTTTGTTCCTTTTTCGTCCTTAGCGTCTGATAATGAGAGGCTTAGCGTATCAGGATCCATTCCAGATAAGGTTCCGCTATATTTTTTTCCATCTGTTGTAATGACCATGACTGTTTTGTCAAGGAGCGCTCCGATCTCTCCATAGAACTTTCTTTTAGCTACTGACATCTTAACACCTAGCCACTAAATAGAAAGAGAAGAACTTATTTATTTCTACAGAAAACAACAAAAACGCTCCCTTTCTTGACCCAAACAGCAAGTTGGAAGCGTTAGCTCAGAGTTACAAATTCTCCGGTTATGCTTCATGCTTTTTCAGTTTATTCATTAGCTGCTGTTTGCTCTCTGATGAGACGATTATTTTGTTGTCTTTTTTGACGTAGCTGTTCTTGTTCACGAAAATGATCTTTCCGGGTTCCAGATCATCTTGGAGGTCCACGTTGGGACCAACCATGCTCTTGGGACCAATCTTTACGCCCGGTTCTAGACAGGCGTTGATGCCTGTTTTGCAGTTGTCCCCTATTATGGCGCCCAGCTTGTTTGTGCCGGAATCTATCCTTTTCTCTCCTATCCGAACTTTGACGTTCTTCTCGTCGAACCGGAAGTTGGCGGTTATTGTTCCTGCGCCGAAAAGGCAATTATCGGAGATGATGGAGTCTCCGATGTAGTTTAAGTGGAACCAGCAGTCGTCGCCGATAAGAGAATGCTTAATTTCTGTTGAGAAACCCACAACGCAGTTGCTGCCTAAAGACGAGTAATCGCGAACCAAACTGTTGCCCCCAACAACACTGTTTTCGCCTATGTAACAAGGTCCCCTTACGCAAGCGCCCTCAAACACTTTTGCTCCTTTGCCTATCCAGACGTTTCCTTCAACAGTCGCCCGCTCAGAAATCTTTACGCCTTCCTCGATTGTCTGCTGTTTTATTTGCCTGTCCATGAGGTGCTTGTTTATGGTGAAGAGGTCCCACGGATACTTGTAGCCCGCAAAAAATCCGTCATAACTAACAGCTTTAACAACGTTCCTATCTTTGATGAACCTGAGTATCGCATCCTCGTATTGGTGATCCGAAACAGGAATCTTCTTGTAGTACTCAAAAATTTGTTTGGTTAAAACGTAAACGCCTACCACAGCCAAGTTGCTTGGTTCCTTGCCCTTCAGAGGCTTCTCAACAAAATCTGTTACCTTTTCATCCTCAACGCGGATTATCCCAAACTTCCACGTTTCTTTCACTGGTTTGCAGGAGAGAACAATCTCAGCGTCCCCTTCCCTAAATTGGCGCATCATCTGTTTTATCAGTGAAGCCTCGAAAATATCGTCGGCATTGACAACAAAAAAGTTGTCTTCCGCCAAGCCCTCTGCGGTTTTGAGGGCATCCGCCATCCCCAACGATTCTTTCTGAACCGTATAATCGATGTTGACTCCGAGTTTGCTGCCGTCTTTCAGGTAATTTTTGATCTGTTCTCCACGGTGACCCACCACAACAACGTAATCCTTTAAGCCAGCTTCCTTCAAGGTGTCTATGACATGATGAATGAGAGGCTTTCCTAAAAGCTTGAACATGGGTTTAGGTCTGTTAACTGCAAGGGGAAAAACCCTCTTTCCCTCTCCTCCAGCAAGGATAATTGCCTGCAATTAATCACCTTTCATTGCTTTATTCAGTTCCTTGACCGCAAAATCGTAAAGTTGCTTCAGTTTCTCTTCTGTTCTAGCTTCCGCAGAGATTCTTACTACCGGCTCAGTGTTGGATGCCCTCAAGATCACCCAGCCGTCCTCTTCTATCAACTTCACTCCATCAATATTCAAGGTCTTCAGCCCATACTCCTTAAACTGGCTCCGCAGCTTTTCGATAACAACAAATTTTAGGTTGTCGGGGCACTCGAAGTTCTTCTCGTAGACTGACGGATACTGCGGCAGGGAAGCAACCATCTCTGAAAGTTTCTCATCACTTTTTGAGAGGATTTCAGCCAACTTTAGGCTTGCAAAAACGCCATCATCCATGCCGTAGACATCAGCGAAATAGAAGTGACTGCTCTTTTCTCCACCCAACAGAGCCTTCTCGCCAATCATCTTATCCATTATGAAGGTGTGACCAACCCGCTCAACGATGGGGATTCCGCCAAGTTTCTTCACGTATTCTTCAACAGCCATGGAGCAACTTAGCTCGTAAACCACCTTTCCGCCACGATGTTTCTGGAGAATGTCTTTGGCAAAAATCAGCAACGTCAAGTCTCCGGGGATCAGGTTCCCCTTTTCGTCGATGAACACTGCTCTGTCACCATCCCCGTCATATCCTACTCCAAAATCCGCCTTGTGCCTAACCACTTCATTCATTAATTCGCCCAAAGTCTCCGCCTTTGGCACAGGCAGATGCGCTGGAAAAGTGCCATCAGGCTTTTTATTCAAAGTTAAAATGTCACAGCCTAATCTTTCGAATATGGCTGGAGCTACTAATCCACAGGTGCCATTTGCTGTGTCGGCTACAACATTAAGCTTTCTTTCAAGCCGTATCTTGCTCTGAACAAAATCCTGATATTCCCTGATAATACCCTCGTGACATACTGTTTTTCCCCTCGGTTCACCCAACTTTTTCGGATCAATCCCCTTCGCATAATCTCTAATCGTTTCCATGTCCTTACCGTAAATGCTTCCCTTCTGTCCCCTGAACGCCTTGAATCCGTTCCATTGGGGCGGGTTGTGGGATGCAGTAACCATGATTCCAGCGTCCTTCTGGAGACGATTTGCGGCAAAATATAGTAGAGGAGTTGGAACAACGCCTACGTCCGTTACGTTACAGCGGGAAATGAGTCCAGAAACTAGGGCGTCTCGAAGTTGTTCTCCGCTGATTCTGACGTCTCTGCCGACTACGACGGTTTTGCCTTCTAAGAAGGTGGCGAAGGCTGCTCCTATCTTGGTTGCAACTTCTTCCGTCAGGTCCTTGCCGAAGATTCCTCTTATGTCGTAGGCTCTGAAGATGTGGTCAAAGTCTGTTTTTCCAGAAGCGGTCAAAACGTTTTCCTCTAAGATTCTATTTTCGGTCAACTCACTTAAAATATAATCGATGTTAAAATTAAGAACAAGAACACACTTTTGCTATTTTGTCGGTTCCTCTGTTTCTTCGTAGGTTTTGTGAATAACATCTTTCACTTTCTTGGTGATTTTCGGTCCTAAACCATGAACATCCTTTGACCACTGATCCACATTTATGAGGGCATTTAATGGACACTGGTAAGAGTTCAGGAGCGATACAGCTTTTTCTCTTCCGATATTCGGGAGACTAGCCATAAAAAAGATTTGAGCATCAGCCAACGTATCATGCTTTTTCACGGGATGCACAACTGGAGACCTCTTCTCAACGATCTGTTCCTGTTTTGCAGCCGTGTACAGGAAATCCACCGTTTCCTTGTAGCTATTTGTGTGAATCAGATTGATTCCCTGTTTAGCCAAAGCGAACATGGCTCCCCAAACAGAGGCGGGCTGAATCTTGCTGTATTTGTAGACGATAGGCAAGTAACCCTCGATTAGAATGAAGGGTTTCTCATAGCACTCCTTTAAGGTGTATAATTGATCGAAGAGGTACCGTCGGGTAAGAGTGTAAACGAAGTCGCTGACAGTTTTTCTTTCAAAGGCACAGATGTTTGAAATAACATAGTCGCCCTTCTCGAGGTACCGTATGCTAATGTCGGCGCCAAGCTCCTTCAGTCCCTTGACTATTTTCGGTGCCGTTTTCGCCTCACGGCTATCTATTATAATTGTAGGTTGATCCCCCTTTCCCTTCTCTCTGAGAAAAGGAATAAGCGTTTCAGCTCCAGACATGCAATTCTACATCCGTTCTATAATTAGTTAAGAGACAGTAAATAAACAAGACGCGTAGACTGCTTCACTTTACAGTCCATTTTCGATACTAAAGAGACACAGACAAACGATCCCATGTGCCAAACAAGAGAATCAGGTTTTAATTTTAGATGATAAACTGATACTTTCCAAAAATTAACTTGATGCCTTGCCCGTTAGGTCTAATAGGCAAACTTGTGCGTGTCCTTTCATTCGTTCCTTCTTTAGAGTCGAAATGTAATACTATTTTTTCCTTTGATAATCGCTCACCGAAACATCTGTTCGTCGCTGCTTGCAGAGAAGTTTGGAGCTTTCTCCCCCTCTTTAACCAAAACTATGTCACCAAGTAAATGGGGTCATCTGAACAAAATTAAGAATTACGGTTTCTATTTGCAATATTCAATTAAGATGCGACGATGTGGATGTCGAAGCTGAAGTTTTGCACTTTTTCATCTATAAGATATCTAACGAAAGATGGAGACGAAGGAACTGACAAAGTCAGGGTCACTTGAATGGTTTCTCCGGGATTGAGTGGTGTTCCATTGTAGTCCCATGATACATTCGTGTAATCTGAAACGTTGGCTGGATTCCAGTCTGTGACATTAAGGTTTATAGTTATTTTGTAGTTACTGACGCTTTGTATGTATAATGTCATATTTTTCGATGATCCGACCCACATTTCGTCCCAATTAATTTCTTCTGTTTTGTTTTCTCTGTTCTGGTCCCAGTATACTTCAACGCCGATTGTCTTTACGGTTCCGAGGCTTGGAACCGTTAAATTGGTGGTCTTGCTCAACAGTATGGAAATTGTGGTGGTGACGGCCACTGATGTTAGGGCGACAATTATTATCAGTATTAATGTTCTTTTTGAACGATTCAGGAAAGCAATAAAATCGCGGAAGTTGGTCCTCATTTTTGTCTGAGTTCCCATTTTTTCGATAAGGCATACTAACATTTAAACGTATATAACGATTAATGCTGAGATAACTGTATATTGGATAAAAACAGCAGATAGCCACTATTGACGCAACAAAAAATGAAATCCTTTACCTTGACCATACCGCACAAGATAAACCTTTTACAGCGAACTACCAATTAGCTGACGACAGATAAACGGAGGCTGAGTAACGCTTTGAAAGAAAGGAATTGGGCTCTTTTTGGTCTACTCGGACCTTTGACAGCATTTTTTTTCATAGTTATCTCCATATTTTTGTCGCCGTGGTTTAGCTGGTGGAATAATGCTCTAAGTGACCTCGGGCATTCTGTTAACAGTGAGGTGGCACCGTTGTTCAATTTCGGCTTATTGTTATCCGGATTCTTTACAATGCTTTATTCCCTCGTAAGCTTTAGGAATCACGCCAAATACACGAGCTGCATTCTTGTGCTGGTCGGGTTAACGCTTCAGCTGGTTGCCACCTTTGATGAGGTTTACGGTTCTCTTCATTTTCAGGTTTCAGTGTTGTTCTTTGTGGCGCTGTACTTTGCTTCCGTTAGCTATGTCGTAGAAAAAAGATCGGTTCTAGCGTTTGCAGCTTTAATTATTGGTCTTGTTTCATGGATATTATATGGGATGGACATATACCGTTCTGGGATTGCGGTGCCTGAGATAATATCCTTAATGGCAACCTCCATATGGGTTATGCTGTCCGCTCTAAGAATCTACGTCTCCAAATCAACTACGTGAAAACGGTATAAGCGCAGGTACCTCACTTTTTTGGAGTAACCTCAAAGATTTGCAAACTTCGTTAACTGAGGTCGTTAGAAGAGAAAAACTGGAAAGAACTGAGAATACAGGTCTATTTTAATACGTTCCAGTTTGTTATTATTTGTTTATTTTTTTCACGTAAACAGTCGCTACCATGCAGTCTCCTAATCGCAGGCAGATAATGCACTCTTGAGGAATGGGAGAATCCTTTGGGCGGCTTGACAGATACCCAAAGTGATGAAGGCATCCTGAGAAGAATCTTTCTTCACGTGCCGCCGCGTTTTCTTCCTTCAGCGGCGATTTAACCTCAGAATTTTCTGTCTTCATTTTCTTTATATTTTTCACTTTTTGGGGTGCTATCAGCCCCAAGTGTGGTTTCGTGACTCCAATACGGCTTCTTAGAAACAGCACTAACCCCGCGGCAAGCAGTGACAGGCCAATCAAGAAGTAGTGGATAACTGCCATGCCTATTCCTAGGCTGATGGCTTCGCCTGTCCTAGAGCCGAAGAATATGCTGCCGATGTCCTTATTCCAAACGGATATGTCAGTCCATGTTAGCAAGCCGACCCATGCTAGAACAAGTGCCGCAGAGGCAAACAACGTCAATACTATTATCTGTGGCATGGAACGTACAAAATCAAATTTTGACAATCGTGATTCTATTGGCATTTAGTCTCCTCGCTCTAAATTTTCGGATGTTTTACTCTTATTTTAAAGGACTATTTAGTTTTGATGAATCCAGAATATGTATGACAAGTCACGTATTGCCGGTACATCCAAGAAAATTAACTTCAACAAAATATACATGAAACCTGTGAAGAAATGTGGAAGTTCAGTGGTGAAATTGTTCCATTGGAAATATTCGGGTTCAGAGATATATCAACGTAATATATGCGCTAGTTATCAAACAAAAAGA
>SOJY01000201.1 GCA_004376385.1 Candidatus Bathyarchaeum sp. | reverse complement strand
AACTCTAGTTTTTTCAGGGAAGATGTGTATGCTGTTTGTTTTAGAGTTTGTTAAAACTTATTAATGCTATCACTCAAAATTATCGTGCGGTTGCCTAGCCATTCAGGAGATTAAAATGAAAGTAAAAGTCGGTGTCATCGGACTGGGGTTCATGGGTTCTGCTCACGCTAGGGTGTACAACAAACTGAAGGACTGTGAATTAGTCGGTATTTGCGATAGCAATTCTGATAAAAAGCACATTGCCAAGGCGTACAATTGCAAATTTTTTGAAGATTCTGAAGATTTTCTTGGGGAGAACTTGGATGCGGTAAGTGTCTGTACTCCAACTTCTATGCACAGAGACATCGTTATGGATGCTTTGGAAAAGGGCAAGCATATTTTAGTTGAAAAGCCCTTCGCTGATACCTTAAGAAATGGTGAAGAGATGGCGAAAAAAGCGGCGAGAATGGACCGGTTGTTGGCTGTAGGGTATATTGAAAGGTTTAACTCAGCTGTTAGAAAGTTAAGGGAAGTCGTAGATTGTTCTCAAATTTATTCCACGGTTTCTATCAGGTTTGGGCCGTTTCCGCCAAGAATGAAGTACAGCGGCGTGTTTTTAGATTTGGCGTCTCATGAAATTGACATATTAAATTATCTCACCAAAGCCCAGCCAGAAGTTCTCTATGCCCACTTTTCCAGCAAATCAGATAACAGCTTTGAAGATTACGCGTATATTTCATTAAAATATGGTCATATTCACAGTCACATCGAGGCGAGTTGGCTCCCAAACTATAAACTGCGTCTAATTCACCTATATGGAAACGAAAGATTTTACGCTTTAAACTACGCACAGCAAAAACTGAAATCTTACAGAGCTCCGCCCAAAGCAAAAATTGAGCATGGAAGCTGGAATGACATCTTGTGGTTATCTAGGCATGTCGAAGAAGATATACCCGTCTCAGCGAATGAACCTTTAGCGATGGAATTGCAGGGTTTCGTTGACTCCGTCAAAGAACACGATGTCATAGAACCACTTTGTACCCCTCAGGAGGCACTTCAGGTACTAAAAGTTACAGACTGTGCATTCAGTAAACTTGGAATGCAGAAAAAGTGTGACACTGTTTAGCGTTTGCGCCTTTGTTGTCTGTTTACTGTTTCGAGTACCATTCGATGAGTTCGCTTAGTCCCTCTTCAAGCTGGACCTTCGGTGTGTATTCCAAGTTTCTTTTGGCCTTATTGATGTCGCCGTAACTGTGCTTTATGTCTCCGGGTCTCGGTTCGGCGTGAACTGGTTTAAGATCTGGCTTATCAATGATCTTCTGAATAGTTACTGCAAGCTTGTTTATGGTGGTGGCTTCGCCTGTGCTGATGTTGAAAACTTCTCCTGCAGCCTTTTGTTTTGATAATGCGAGCATGTTGGCTTTTACTACATCTTTGACGTTGATGAAGTCCCGTGTTTGCTTTCCATCTCCACAAATTATTGGGGGCTCATTTTTTAAGAGGCGGTTTATGAAGATGGAGATTACGCCGCTGTAAGAACCGTATTTTTGTCTGGGACCGTAAACATTAAAGTAGCGCAAACTGACCGTTTCAAGACCGTACACCTCGTGGAAAACCTTTGCGTAATTTTCGGCAGCCAATTTGTCGGCGGCGTAAGGTGCAAGCGGTTTGGGTGCCAAATTTTCGTGGTTTGGTAGAGTTTTGGTGTCTCCGTATACGGCACAAGAGGAAGCGAGAACAAACCGTTTTACGTGTGCATCTGTGCATGCTTTAAGCAGGTTCACTGTTCCTGTGACGTTTATTTCGTTTGAGAGAAGAGGATTTTCTATTGAACGAGTGACGCTTACTAATGCTGCTTCATGAATAACCGCGTCGACGCCTTCAACGGCTTTCTTTACCCGATCAAAGTTTCTGATGTCGCCTTCTATGAACTGGAAAGATTTTTTGTTTTTGTGTTGAGCTAGATTCTTTTTTTCTCCCGTAGAAAGATTGTCTAGGACTCTGACTTTGAGTTCTTCGTCGAGTAGCCTGTCTACTATGTGGCTGCCTATGAATCCTGCGCCTCCGGTTACAAGAATTTCAGAGAAATCAAGCGGCATTATTTGCATCGTCCTTTGTTAGAGCTAAAACGGCTTTTTTAATCTTTAAGGTTAATGGTCGTTAACTGGTTCTGTTTACTGTTTCCAGCCTTTCTTGAAGGGCGAAATCTTTCTTAATCGTTCAACCGATTTTGGAGCTACTTCCAGAACGTAATCAACATCTTCTACTGTAGTGTATTTTCCTAAAGAAAGTCGTAACGACCCGTGAGCTTCTTGAGGTTTCAGTCCAATGGCACGCAAAACGTGACTTGCTTCCAGGGAGTCAGAAGAGCACGCTGAACCTGTGGAGGCTGATACGCCCGCAATGTCTAGTTGCATCAACAAGGATTCTCCCTCAATGTAGGCAAACCAGAAACTAGTGTTGTTTGGCAATCTTTCTGTTAAATGTCCATTAAGATGTGAATCGTCTATGTTCAAGAGACCCTTTATCAGCTTGTCTCTAAGAATGGTCTGTTTTTTTGCGTCAGACTCCATTTCTTTTTCTTGGATTTTAGCTGCTTCGGCGAAGCCAACTATTCCTACAACGTTTACGGTTGATGCTCTTTTTTTGAATTCGTGTCCTCCTCCATGAAGGAGTGGCTCGATTTTTGTGCCTTTCTTTATGTATAGTCCGCCGACGCCTTTGGGTCCGTACATCTTGTGGGAGCTGAAGGATAATAAGTCGATGTTCATTTTTTTGACGTCAATGGGAATCTTACCGAAAGTCTGGGCTGCATCTGAGTGAAAGTACACATCCTTTTCTTTGCAGATTTTTCCTATTTTTTGGATGTCTTGTATGGTGCCTATTTCATTGTTGGCGTGCATTATCGAGACTAAAATTGTGTCTTTTCTTATTGTGTTTTCTAGCTGGGTTAGATTGATTAGTCCAAAGTTGTCTACGGGGAGACATGTGATTTCGTATCCTTGTTTTTCTAGCCATCCGGCAGGTTCGAGGACACAATTATGTTCGATTGCGGATACTATGATGTGTTTTCCTTTCTTTTTGTTGGCGTAGGCTATGCCCTTCAGAACTGTGTTGCTGGATTCGGTGGCGCTGCCCATGAATATGGTTTCGTTAGGTTCTGCGTTCATGAGTGCTGCGACTGCATTTCTGGATTCTTCTAATGCTTCTTTTGCTTCTCTGCCCTGTTTGTGTAGCGACATGGTGTTTCCATATTTTTTGTTGAAGTAAGGTTTCATGGCTTTGAGTACTCGGGGGTCAACTGGTGTGGTTGCGGCGTAGTCCATGTAAACTTCCATTTTGGTGTCACTCAGGAACATAACACCGTTATATCTATTTAAATTTAACTTTGCAACAGGCATCAACGTATCCAAAAAATTGTGAAAGTGTATCTGGCGGTAATTCTGTCGGACAATAATCAGATGAACCCGACTCGGCGGATACTTAGTGGGAACTATCATCTGTTATTGTGTGGCTTCCGTTTTTACGGTCACCGTTAAATTGTATCTCTTTCATAATATTTTGGTAGGTCGTTTGTTTTGAGGTTCATATCTGATGGTATGCTCGGCAAATTAACCCGCTGGCTTCGTATGCTGGGTCATGATGTTCATTACTACAGGGCTGCTGATGACAAGAAACTTATCGAAATTGCAAAATCTGAGAAAAGGGTTCTGCTTACCCGCGACCTTGAACTGTATCAGCAAGCTGTGAGACAAGGATTGGAATCGGTTTTTGTTGAGGCAGAAGATGAATCCGGAAAACTTGCTGACTTAGCTAATCGATTTGGTTTCAAGCTGGAGGTCGATTTGAGTGTTTCTCGTTGTCCCAAATGTAATGCAACGATCAGGGCTGTTTCTAAAGAGGTGGTTGTTGATCAAGTACCCGAAGCAACATCCACTTACTACAGTGATTTTTGGAAGTGTCTAGGGTGTGGTCAGGTGTATTGGCGGGGAGCGCACTGGAAGCGGATAGAAAAGACTCTGGAAGAAGCGAACAGTAAACTTGAGCCTCAGTAAGTTCTATTTGGTCTGGGCGGTTTTCTGTTTAAAATCTTGGGAATTCCGTTTTCTGTGTCTTTTGTTTTTTACGTAATGCTTATTTGAATCCTATGAACTCCCAAAGATGTCCGATACAGAAGCACAGGGAATGGGAAGGAGGTGAAAAGGTTTGAGCATTGAAGAAGATTGGGAAGAAGATAAAGATGATAAAGAAGATGAGGAAGACGAAGAATGGTGAAACAGGACAAAACCAAGAATAGATATTTTCAAAGTTTTTTGTTTAACTCCTTTCTAAAAGTAATGTAGACGCTCGAATAGTTTTTGGATGCTGTTTTCCTGAAAAAAGCTTGTTTTCAACAATCTTCTTTTATTAGTCTCCTAATAGACCTCGATTCAGGTTTCTTGATGCTAGATTAAATGGAAATGTGAATTGGGGGATTTGGTTTTAGATATGTACCCAAAAACTAATTATTGACTTAATCCTAGCGTAATATTGGGGGATAGATTTTTGCCTGCGATGCCAAAATTTGAAGTGTACATTGGTTCTGGCGATGAATATCGGTGGAGACTGAAAGCTCCGAACGGAGAAATAATTGCGTCAGGTGAAGCTTACTCATCTAAAGCCGCCTGCATGAACGGAATAAACTCAGTAAAAACTAATGCTCCAAAAGCCGAAATTGTTGAGATGTAAAACTCAACCCCAACACTTTCCCTCTTTTTTTGATACTTTTTGGAATCCACCTTTGGGGTGATAATGTCGATATTGTCTTCTGTTTAGTGTGGGCTTTTCTAAGCTAAGAAAAGGATTCAGGTTTCTGATGCTGAACTAACAGGGAATTGTACTAAAAAAGTGTGGCTAAAGCGTGAAAAAATTACGCTTGTGTTAGCCATTTGAGGGGTATGTCTTGGTATTCTTCGTTTGGTAGTGTTCGTCGTATAGTTAGAGGAAGAATCCCTGAATCTAGCTCCAAAAGCGCGATGTCAATAGGATCAGAACGTGATACTGGAGCCTCAATAAGAAGTGGAGCACCCATCGCAAGCTGCAGAGCTCTAGCTCCCACTATCCGAGCTCGCTCAAAACGGGTCAGTTTTTTAGGTCCGATGTAAATTTCGTTTTTTGCTGTCGTTTCTCTAGAACGCTCCTGCGCCTGGAGGCATTCCCATTCCCCCCATTCCACCGCCGCCTGGCGGCATTGGGGGAGTCTTCATTTTTCCTGAAGCTATTACATCGTCAATCTTAAGGATTAAAGTCGCGGCTTCGGAACAAGACTTGATAATCTGTTTCTTAACTACAATAGGCTCAAAGACGCCAGCTTTCTCCATGTCTCCAACTTTGCCCATGTCAACATCAACTCCTGCCCACGTTTTTCCTTTTTCGTGTTGTGCACGTAGCTCTGAGATGATGTCAATCGGGTCGAGTCCAGCGTTTTCTGCTAACGTGGTTGGTATTACTTCAAGTGCCTCAGCGAACTGCATTACTGCTAGTTGTTCTCTTCCAGGAAGCGACTCGGCATACTCTTTGAGTACTTTTGAGAGTTCCATTTCAGGTGCACCGCCTCCAGCTAGGATTTTAGGTTCTTCAATCACATCGCCTACGACACAAAGAGCATCGTGTAATGAACGCTCTGCTTCCTCAACTATTCGTTCGGTTCCTCCGCGTATGAGGATTGTTACCGCCAGCGGATTTTTGCATCCTTCTATGAACGTCATTTTGGTGTCGCCGATCTTTCGTTCTTCTACAAGCTGGGCGTAACCAAGATCCTTCGCGCTTAGATCATTCAGGTTTGTGACAACTTTTGCTCCTGTTGCCTTAGCTAATGCTTCCATATCCGATTTCTTTACTCGGCGAACCGCCAAAATGTTTTTTCTAGCCAAGAAGTGCTGAGCCAAATCGTCAATGCCCTTCTGGCAGAGAATAACATTGGCGCCTTTGGCGACAACTTTATCCACCATACCTTTTATCATGTTCTCTTCTTGTTTGAGGAAAGCATCCATCTGCTCTGGGCTTTCGATATTTATTTTTGCGTCGAACTCGGTTTTCTCGATCTCAAGAGCAGCATCTATCAAAACAATTTTTGCGTTCTCTACCCTCTTCGGCATTCCGGAGTGAACAGCTTCTTTGTCAAGAACTATTCCGTTTATGAGTTTTGTATCAGTAAGGGACTCGCCAGCCTTCTTTTCCACCTTAATATCGTCTATATCTACTTTGTATCCGTCCCCAGTCTTCACGGCGACCTGTAGAACTGCCGAAGTAGCAATATCCCCCAAATAATCTCTGCTTCCTGACACTAGTTTGCTAGCCATAGATGTCATGGCAACTTTCTTTAGGGCTTTTTTGTCAGTTGGACTAATTTTTATGGCAATTTTCTCTAAAGTTTCAAGAGCTTTCTCAGCAGCTTTCCTGTACCCGTCAATTATGACTGTTGGGTGAACACTCTTATCTATGAGCATTTCAGCTTTTGCAAGAAGTTCTCCAGCTATGATTACAGAAGTTGTTGTGCCGTCTCCCACTTCGTCGTCTTGGGTTTTGGCAACCTCCACCATCATTTTTGCGGCGGGGTGCTGAATATCCATTTCATCTAGAACTGTGCGTCCGTCGCTGGTTATAGTTACGTCTCCGAAACTGTCTACCAGCATTTTGTCCATGCCTCTTGGTCCAAGAGCGCTTTTCACTGACTCAGCCACTATTTGTGCAGCCATGATGTTGGCGTGCTGGGCTTCTCGCCCTCTTGACCGAGATGCTCCTTCACGTAATATAAGAACAGGTGTTCCAGCTAATCCAGAAGACAATCAACATTTCTCCTTATTTTGTTTCGGAACACTAGAAAATACCTTGAGATATAAAGATTTCTCTGACTTAAACCAAGTCTGCATAGACGACAATAAAAGTTATTTCTAACATAAGAAACTCAAAGGTTTAGTTAAGATTCTAAATGCATCAGTCTTCCCATCGGTAAAGTTTCTTCTTGTTTTTCAGTTTTTCCAAACCACAGCT
>SOJY01000064.1 GCA_004376385.1 Candidatus Bathyarchaeum sp. | reverse complement strand
GGCTGAGCTTCTAGAGCCATTGGGAGGCAAGGACCTCTTCGAAGAGGGCAGCATCAGTATTTATATGAGAACCTGCAGGGGAATAGAGTGCAACTTGTGCGTGAAAGCCTGCCCCACCAATGCGTTGTACTGGAAAGCCGGAGAGATTGGCATCATAGATGACCTGTGTATCTATTGCACTGCATGTGTGGTTAACTCTATGGTAGACGACTGCATTCACGTCACCAGAAAGCGTCCAGACGGCACAACCGAAAAGTTCAGCACCCCAAAAGAGGTTTCAACACTACTTTGCAACATCAACTCCAAAAAAAGAAAAGACAGAGTAGAGTCGCTCTATCCAACCATCGAAGAATATCTTGAGCGCCACGGAAAGTAAGCAGAACAGGTTTTTAGTCTCCGTTAGTCGAATGTTTGTTCGAAAACTTTATGTTCTGTAAGCAACCACAGAAAGTTTATGGGGAAACAATTTTGTCTGAACTTAACTGGAAAACAATTATTGAAGCCGCAGTGAAAGTTGAAGAGCAATCCATTGCCCTCTACACCATGGCACTAGAAAATGCCAAATATCCATCATCCAAAGTTTTCCTCAAACAACTGGTAGAAGAAGAAAGGGGACACAAAAGTAAGCTTGAAGCGATAATGAATGACCAAACGAAGATTTCGGAGCTGGGTTCCCACGGAGGTGCAGTTCAAGACCTCAAGATCGTTGACATGCTGCAGGACACTCCTTTGTCTAAGGATGCAGATTACGAGGCTATACTTGTGTATGCGGCGAAACGAGAAAAAAGCACCTATGACTACTACAAAACATTGGCTCTAGGACTAAAAGGAACAAAGATGGGCGAAGTATTCTCTAAATTGGCACAAGAAGAGCTGTCGCACAAGAACAAGCTTGAAAAAGAATACGACGACTGCGTACTAACAGAAAACTAAGCAAACCTGTGGATTTATTCACGCCAGAGTTTATGCGCTGACATTTCAGCGTCTCATTTTTTCTTCAATTCAAAGATTACTGTTTTCTCTAAAACTGGCAAATAAATAGTTAGAGAATAGACAGTAACGTCTGAATGTCTGCCTGTTACTTGATTATTTCAGCTGTTACGCCGTCTATGCTGACAGTTTTTTCTTCGTTGTTCTTCGTGTTTCTGAACGTGATTTTGTAGACTGGATTGTAGATCATAGCATGTTCAGTGACATGAAATAGCTCCTTGTCGATTGTGTCCATGTCTGGAGGTCTTTTGATGAGCTTGGTTTTAGCCATCAATAGTATCTCTCGATTAGAGATCGTTACCTTTTCAGCCTTATTTCCGAACTCTTTCAATATTTTTTTGGGGTTATCTTCGGAGGGGGCGATGGGAACCTGATCTGGCAAGATTTCGTGCCCAGTCTTGTCAAGAATGAAATACGCTTTTTCCTCATAGAAAGACCATTCTTGACCTTCAAGTCTGACAACCTTGCGGAACTGTTCAGGCTCAGTATCGGGAATAGCTATCATTTGAGGTTTGAAGGATTCACCTAGAATCTTAACTTCTTTAGCTTTCTCGGCAACCTCGATGGTGTAAACTTTCTTCGTATAATATTCGATTCGGTATTTTGCGTCAACAAGAACGTAGGGTTCATAATGCTTGTCAACCGAAACTACCTGAATATCTTCGGGTTTAGGTTTTGAGAAACGTTTAACGAATAGTTCATTCTTCATTTCTTCTGCTTTCTGTTTTAGCGTAGCAGCATCTACCCTAGATTTATAGACTATAACCTTCTTTCGTGCAATATTCTCGGGAACCTGTGGAATCGAAATCAAAGGTAACACCTAACGAAACATGATAAAAGAAAACTTGTGCTAATTAATCATTTATGAATCCACTCTCTACATTCAATATACTTAGTAGCCAATCACTTTTTCAATGCACTTTTCAAGGAAAAACTGAAAACATCCCCTAAATCAGCATCAAGTGTTCAGGTCTACATTGGACAAATTCACGAAGAGACTCAAAGAATAGATTTCTCAAGTCTCCTTTTTTCTTCACTCGCTATTATGTGAGCTCTTCGAATCGGCTCAGGTAATCGATATTTCCCCGTACATTCCATAACAATCTCTGTTGCTCTCTTCAAAGACACCTTATGACCAACGCTAACGTAAACAGGCTTTGTTCCCTGTTTTGTGACAACCTCAGCACCAATGACCTCTCCCTTATCCTTAAGGGGCGTAACCCGTCCACTCTCGCCAACCTGTTCCACCTTGCCGCACAACAGACTCTTCGCCACGCCAACAGTCGGCTTATCCAGAATCAAACCCAGATGCGAAGCAAACCCCAAACCATATGGATGAGCGAATCCTTGTCCGTCAACCAGAAAAACGTCCGGTTTTATGTGAAGCATTCTTATCGCTGAATAAGCTGGCGGGATTTCCCTGAAGGACAAAAGGGTGGGTACGTAAGGAAAACAGGTTTTAACTTGGGCTACTTGAAACTCGACCGGAGATAGAGTGCTGAAGTCTAGGACAGCCACTGCACCAACAGATGAATCTTTCAGATATGCGACATCCACCCCAGCTACGTAATCAACAGTCTCAGGCACGGTATCCTCAAATAGGAGCTTCTTGGATAGGCGGCGCTGCATCTGATGGGCTTTTTTGACAGAAAACTTTGGACTAAGCTTAATCTGCAACTCCCATTTTAACCCCAAACTGCTTTGGTTTCGGGCTTTTCAGTCTCTAGTTTCCTTTTCAATTGTCTTCTCTAACTTTGAAATGGAGCGTTCTAGGGCGCTTCTTCGAACCTCGATGGTGATGTCGCCTCGGGTGATTTCGATGAGGTGTCTAGCAACGTCACCTTTTCGTCTAAGACCCTTAATAATTATGTATGCATCATCCAGAGCCGTCAGTTCGGAGTATATCTGTTCCATCTGCTCCAGATTCTTTTCAGCAGCTTCAACATTTCCTTTTCGAATCAAATTAAGCGCTCTACGCCTAAGTTCTCCAATCACGTCCCCCAACGACAACACATAAGGAGTCATGGGAACATCGATTTCTTGTGGAGTAACAAAACGGTCTTCCTGAATCAGCGTAAGCAGTATGTGAGCTTCAGCATGTTCCTCGAAGGCGGCTCCAACAGAACCACAGTAAAGCAGGTATGGATAATTTTTTGCGGTTTCTCGAAGCGTAACAAAAAGCTGTTTTGCTTCTTTGAGCATGGCTTTAGCGTCATCAAATCTTTCTTGGTGAGTAACTTGTATTGCCTGTTTAGAGAGACGTGTAGCCCTTCGCATGTCCCTCTGAACCTCTTCCCTCACTTCCTCTCTTACACTCAACTCTTCCTGAATCTTTTCCAGAATAGCTTTCAACGACATAAATTTCACAGCCAGAAACACTTCAAAATGAAGCTTAGGCTAACTTAATAGCCTTTTCCAAGCGGCTAAGCAGAACCACTCGGCTGTCTGGCGCCTCATCCAACAGGTTGTAGCCCATTTCCGTGGATAGCTGAGCTGCGAAGTCTTTGATTTCACGGTGAGTCGGCATGTTACTGTAGTCCATGCGTAGTCTCGAAAAGCCCACATGCATGTAAGCTTTCGGTTCCAAGTAGGTTGGATTCGCTTTTCTGACTAGCTGAGCAAAAAGTTTGGGATACTCCAGATTCAGGTGTCTTGCCAAAGTAAATCTGATTACCGTGGGGCACTTGAAGCTGGGAAGTAAAGACAAGGTTTCGTTGAGTTTTTCCCAAGCATCTGGAACGTTTGGACGGCAAACCTGAGAGAACTTTTTCTTATCAAAAGCTGAGACTGAAATGTATAGTTGGGTGGGTTCCTCGCTTAGATTGGAGAGCGTTTCTGGAACAGTTCCGTTAGAAACTAAAAAGGTGGTGAAGCCTCGCCTGTGAAAGCCCTTGATTAACCCGTCTAGATGGGGATAGAGGGTGGGTTCTCCTGTCAAGCTTATGGCTGCATGCTTTGGTGTGACCGCTTCTAAGCGTTTATTTTGGTCGGCGTTGGGGGTTGCTTTGTATCCTGTCAATATCCGTTTCTGCTCTCTGATGCATCCGTCAATTATTTCTTCAGGTTCATTCCATTCTGGCAGTCTGGTTTCGTCCCATCGTAAGTCGTGGTCTCCGCTCTGGGCACGCCAACAGAAAACGCAACTCAGGGTACAATGAAAAACTGATGGGGTCATCTGGAGGCACCGGTGGCTCTTTATTCCATAAAATTTCTGTTTGTAGCAGGTTCTGTCTTGAACTATGCTGTTGTAGAGCCATCTGCACCGTTTTACTGCCGAGTGGTTTCCCACCAAATGATACTTTTGCCTCAGTAACATGCGAATAATTTCGTCGGGAACCAAAGATTGCACTGTTTTAGCCTGCCAATTTGTTAGAAGGATAAAGATTAAATCGTTTTATATAAGGTATTCAATTAGTTGGCCTTCCTTTGTAAGTTTGTATAGAAGTTTGCCGCTTTCTTCAATTTTTTCGACACAAAATCCCTGTTCCAGAATGCTCAGGTGCCATTCAAGGTTAGTTTTGTTTAATCCTGTTTCCTTTTGAAGGTCTTTCATTGAATTGTATCCTTCTTTTATTGCCAGAAGTATCTTTCGTCGTAGAGGATTATTTACAGCCCTTAAATACAATCTGTGATACCGCCTTGTCTCCTCAATCGACTCACTGACTGCCGATGTTTCACCGTGGAATCCATCCTTGTGAGCTTGAGCACCTTTCTTGGTTTCAGATTCTCCAGGCATCTTAATCTACTATATTCTAATTAACTAAACGAAAAGTTAAGACTTGCGCGCGCATCTGCTCCCATTACCATCAACTCTTATCGCTTCGCTCGGCTCTTTCGCTCCCCCTCGGTTGAATTTCATACCAACGTCAACGAAGAGAGCGACGGAGACGGGTTACGTCCAGCACACCAGCCCCTCAATGCGTGCAGAAAATGTCCTATCCATATCCTTTTTAGTTTTGAAAGTAATTTGTTATTTGTGAGGTGGTTTTTGTGGGTGAAGTTTACAGGCCCGAAGATATTGTTAGCGGAAAGAAAAGGTCATCTGATTTGTCACCTAATCTAAATGGAGTTGCCCCTACAGCATTGCAGGACGTAATGAGCGAAGTCAGATTGCTCAGAGCAGAAGTTAACAAAATTAAACAAGTGTTACGGACCAACGGTATAGCCATCGACTGACTTTTCTGTCGTAAACAATTGACTAACAAATAAAAATCAATTGTATGAAAGCTGATAGAATTGGACGCTGAAAATAAGAAAGGAAATAAAAGGCAAAGGTCGGCGTTGACGTATGCCAAATGATGAAACGCCAAACAAAGTTGAGGCGAAAAAGAAGCGAGCATTTAAGTTTTGTCCGAAGTGTGGGTCAACAGATGTCTTTTGGGCGCAGGGTATGCCGCAGTTATGGTCGCTGTGGCAGTGCAGAAAATGTGGTTACCGTGGAGCATTCATCTTGGAAAATGGAAATCTCGCCTTGAAACTTCAGGAAGAATGGAAAAAAAGGGTTTTTCTCAAGAAACCTTGACAAAGCAACAAAGGCAGCTTCTCCCGTAGTTGCATTCATAGTTGCAGGCAGCCCCAACGTGATACTGGAAAGGCATGGGCTAGACTTGGCGAAGGCAGATACGATTCGAGGAGCCCTAAAGAAAGGCGACTTCGGCACAGCCTTCGGTTCAGTGACTCCAGATATGATAGAAGCATTCTCTATCGCAGGAACCCCCGACATGTGCAACCAAAAGATAACCAGACTGCTTAAATCAGGAATAACCCAGTTCGTTGTAGGATCACCAATAGGACCCAACGTCCGAAAATCAATCGACCTCATAAGCGAACAGGTGATTCCGCACTTCAAACAGTAACAACACAGACATCCAATTTCGAAAGTTAGCCCTTCTAAAAAAAGGGCTAGTCTCCACCTTTTTCTTTCTAATTGTTTCACAGATCAAGCTAAAAGCAAAAATCAGAAGTGAATTTGAAAAACAAAAAACTTATAACTTTCCGTTGGCGAAGCATAATTTGCTGATATGACGTAAACTGCAAAGAATTTTTGTTTGTACGAAGGTCGTGGTACATATTGGTTAAAACAAAATATTGTTCCCCCAAATGTCGTTTATTTAAATGCATGCAACGAGCTGTAATCTACCAAGGAAACCAAATCTGGTGCAGATGGACCGATGAAGAGTGCAGTGTAGCAAACTGTAGCTACGCAACATGTGTAAGGAGGCAGTTGCTGCCCGGTGGTGTATGCGGCGAATCTGTGAAACGCAGAACAGTTGATAGGAGACCTGAAGAAGACCTGATTCCAGCTGTGAAACTTAAAGGCAAAATGTTACGAAGACTAGGAGACAAAGAACTCTACTAGATTCCCTTCACAGTTTCTAACTCGTCTCATTTCCCTAAAAACTGGACACCACAATAGTCGAGGGGTGCTGAAACCAGTCCATAAGCTTTGTCAGGCAACTTTTTGCATAATACGAGTCATAATAGAGAGGCAGTTTTAGAAGTATTTTTGCAGAGCAGTTTTTGCTTCATGAGGTTCTGAATTGAAGCACTCAGAAACGAAGGGACCAAAGAACTTGATCCTTTTCAGAGCCTTAGCGACTTGTTTCCAAGGAACTGTGCCTTCTCCAACATCTAAATGATCATCAGTTTTGCCGTTGTTGTCATGAAAATGAACGTTAATTATTTTTTTTCCAAATTTTTGGATATACTCTAAAGGTCCCTCATTCGTGTTTGCGTGACCTATATCCAAGCATAGATTCAAGTAAGGAGAATCAAGTTCAGACAACAAGAACTTGCACTCTTCAATGCTGTCTCCCAAATAGAAGAGTTCTGAGCCTTCGGGCATTGGATTAACATTTTCGATTGCTAACTTAACCTCAAGTTTTCGGCAATCTTGTAGAACTTGCTTGAGATTCGCAACCAATCTTGCTAATGCTTTTTGTTTCGATGGTTTAACACCTAAACAGTATCCGACATGTGTTGTTACATGTGTGGCATTTAGTTCATGAGCAACTGACACGCATCTCTTCAAATAGGCAATATTGGCATCCCTGATTGTGGGAATTTTGTCAG
>SOJY01000252.1 GCA_004376385.1 Candidatus Bathyarchaeum sp. | reverse complement strand
TGAGTGAATGGTAAACCTTTTTATATGGGAGTTGCTTGTTGAGTGGTATCGTCACAGATTCATGCTTACTCGAGAACCTTTGGAAGACTTTTTGAGACTTTTGAAGACTTTTGATTACCGCGTGCAACAATTTTGTGACAGGAGGAATAAACAGATGAAAATAGAAAACTTTGAAGACTTACCCTTAACTCCAGAAGTCATGAAAGGGATAGAGGAGCTTGGATTTACTGAACTTTTTCCAATTCAAGCTCAAGCAATGATCCCATTACTTGAAGGAAAAGACGTTATTGGGCAAGCACAAACAGGAACGGGTAAAACTGCAGCTTTCGGAATTCCGATGGTTGAACGCGTAGACCCGAAAAACAAAAGAGTGCAAGGCTTAGTTCTAGCGCCAACACGTGAACTTGCTATACAAGTTGCACAGCGCATAAGCCGATTCAGCAAATACACAAGGCTGAAAGTTCTGCCAGTTTATGGTGGAGAATCAATCGGCAAACAAATCCGCGCACTGGAAAGAGGCGTCCACATTGTTGTTGGTACGCCAGGTCGCATAATAGACCATCTAAGACGAGGAACATTAAATCTATCATCAACGAAAGTTGTTGTTCTTGACGAAGCTGACAGAATGCTTGACATGGGATTCATAGATGACATAAACTATATACTTTCAAAAGTGCCCGAAGACAGGCAATTAAGCTTATTCTCTGCAACAATTGACAAATCAGTAATGAACGTGTGCCACAGATACATGAAAAACCCTGAAAAAATACTTGTAAGCAAAGACGAGATAGCTCTTGAACAACTAAACCAGTACTACATGGTTGTAAATCCAAGAAACAAACTTGGTTATCTGCTTACCATGCTGAAAACAAACAATGTAGAAAAATCAATCATATTCTGTAACACCCGCAGAGGAACAGAGTGGTTAGCACGCAAGTTACGATCACACAGATATTCTGTGGAACCGTTGCATGGTGGTTTTACTCAAGCACAAAGAGAACGCGTTAGCAACGCTTTCAGAAACGGAAGATTTAAATTTCTTGTCGCAACCGATGTTGCCGCAAGAGGTTTAGACATCCAAGGAATAACCCACATAATAAACTATGATGTGCCATTAGAGGCGCTAGTGTATTTCCATAGAATCGGAAGAACCGCCAGAAACGGTGGCGAAGGAACCGCGATAACACTTGTGGGCTACGGAGAAATGGCAGAACTAAGCAAAATAAAAACTTTGACAAACACCCACATAGAAGAACTAGAAGCAAAGAATCCGCAATACTGCTAAAAAACCAAGTTACAAAGATACGCCTAGCAAGCGTATCAAACCACATTTTTGCGGTCGGCTATTTTCGCCAAAAAGAAGATAGCCGTTTATGTTGGAGTTAGTTCTCCTGCATAACCCTCTTCTGTTTTTTGTCGTTTTGTTTCTATTCTGTAGTTGCCTGTTTTCTATTGTGAATTATAACACGTGACAGAGCGAGAGCACAATAATCTTGGAGCTACAAGCCAGTATAGAAAAATGATATGCACTAATCGCAGCTCATCCACAGGAAATCATTAACGCCAAAAAATGAGGCTGTATTCAATTATATCTGCGAATTGATGGCGAGCAGGTTCTCAGAAAGTTGAAGAAAACACGTAAAGTATTAAAGGAAAACCGTGTTCATCATAAGCTTACTAGATTATAGAATCTGGTGATTTCTCTGTTCGGCAGAGAGAGGGGCCGTCGGCTAGCATGGTCCAGGCTCTGAGACTTGGACTCTCGGGACTCCGGTTCAAATCCGGGCGGCCCCACCACTACTAATTAAGAGAGCAGTTCTTTTTGTTGCTTGGTTTTTTGGAAAAAAGGCTGTTTTCAATAATGTTCTGTTATTAGTATACTAATGTGATTGTTGTCTCCAGAATTTTTGTGTGTGTGGAGCCTCGGGCGGGATTTGATCCCGCGACCAACAGCTTACAAGGCTGCCGCTC
>SOJY01000194.1 GCA_004376385.1 Candidatus Bathyarchaeum sp. | reverse complement strand
GGTTACCTCAGACAAATCAGGTAGATTCGGGGAGGGGAACAGTCGTCCCTCAAAGACAACCGTGAAACCGTCGCCTTGAACTGGCTGTGGTTGATCCCTAGGAAGGATGTGAGAAAGGTTGTGACCTAAAGCAACGCTCGAAACATAATCGTTGAGTTCCAGTTCTTCAAGTGCCACGGCTGTTGCCACCGAAGCGGGTGTGGCTATTCCGTGAGAGTCGTTTCCCCTGTGAGTCAACTCCTGTAGCATGGCGACTACCGTGGCTACAACGTTTTCTTTCTTCTTGTTTACAGCAGCAACTAACGCTCCCATCTTTCACATCTCCAGCCCTAGAGGCACCCTTTTTTTAGGCGAAACTGGTAAAAGGTTAGTTCAATACATTTATGTATCGTTTCCGGAGGAAAACAAGTTTGCCTATTCTACCAATCGACACAGGCCGATACGGCTCACCTGAAATGAGAAGAATCTTCGACGAAGAAAACAGACTACAAAAGATGCTGGACGTAGAAGCGGCGCTAGCTTGGGCACACAGCCAAGTAGGCAACATCCCAAAAGAAGACGCCCAAAAAATTGTGGAAAAAGCCTCCACAAAATACGTCAAGCTAAGTCGCGTAAAAGAGATTGAAAACGAAATCAGGCACGACATCATGGCTCTGGTCAGAGCATTAGCCGAAGCCTGCGGCGCAAGCGGAGAATACGTTCACCTTGGAGCAACAAGCTCTGACATGCTAGACACAGCAACTGCTTTACAGCTAAAAGAAGCAGTGTATCTGATTGAAGAACGACTGAACGAACTGGAGTCAGTTCTGCTTGCTAGGGCAGAAAAGCACAAGATGAGTATCATGATGGGGAGAAGCCATGGTCAGCATGCCCTGCCAACCACTTTTGGCTTCAAGGTTGCGGTCTGGACACGGGAAGTCTCCCGACACATCCAGCGTCTCAGAGACTGTAAAGGAAGATTGTTGGCTGGAAAGATGAGTGGCGCGGTGGGAACCCAAGCGGGGTTGGGACCTGAAGCGCTCAAGATACAGGAACTTGTTATGGAGCGGCTCGGCATCAGTGCAGCAGATATTTCCACGCAGATTGTCCAGAGGGACCGCTACGCTGAATTAACCTGCGTCCTAGCTATACTCGCATCTACACTAGACAACATAGCATCTGAGATTCGGGAGCTGCAGAGACCAGAGATTGCAGAGGCTTTCGAGGCTTTTGAACAGAAGAAACAGGTTGGAAGCTCAACAATGCCCCACAAGCGTAACCCCATGATCAGCGAGAGAATCTGTGGCTTGGCAAAACTGCTAAGAAGCCTTGTTACGCCCGCACTGGAGAATGTTCCCACATGGCATGAACGCGACCTAACCCAGTCCTCATGTGAACGGTTCGTAATTCCGGAAGAGTGCATACTCATCGATTATATGTTGATTTTGATGATTCGAGTGCTGAAGGGACTGGAAGTTGATGAGGAACGGATGCGAAAGAACATGGAGATAACGCAGGGACGGATGATGTCCGAGGCGGTTATGCTTGCCCTTGCAAAGAAGGGGCTGGGACGCCAGAAAGCCCACGAGCTAACCCGAGAACTAGCAATAAAAAGCCACAACGAACAACGAGCATTCAAGGATGTTATTGCAGAAAACAGTACAGTCAAAAAATTGCTCCGACCAGAGGAAATAGAAAAAGTAATGGACCCACGAAACTATCTAGGCACTGCCCCCCGACAGATTGAGCTAGTTATAGAAAAGACGAGACAAGAAAGAAAGGCTCGGGGCTTGTCTGACTAGAATTCGGTTAAGGCTCGCTGCTGTTCAGTTTCTTTCTTCTTCTTTAGTTGATGCCACTCTTCTTCTTTGACATAGCCGCCCACCTGCTCCTTAATCTTCTGGGCTAATCTAGGTCCAATCAACGGTAGCCCAGTTAGTTTTGGCAGTGGAGCTCTCTTGAGGTCATCAACAGTTCTTAAACCAGAATTGAATAGTATGCGGGCTCGGACTCTTCCGATACCCTTCAACGTAGCCAACGGAAGCAATTCAGGCTTCACTCCCTTCTCGATTCTCACCGTGAGTTTAGATAGATGAGACAAGAGGTCCTTGTGCTTGAAAAGAGAAGCCAGCTCATTAGAGGCATGAATAAGCCACTTAGCGGTTGAGATTAGACGATAAAGGTCTCCCGGCTGAACCTTGAAACGTTCAATCATTTCGTCTTCGCTTGTTTCATCCATCCAAGACTTAAGCACCCACGACAGTTTAGCTTCCCCAAGAAAATTCTCGAAAGCCATCCTGTCCATCCACGGGTCTGGAAGATCAAACATAAACTCATCTTTATGATCCTCGATGAAGAATTGGAGATTATCCATCTCACTGGAGTATGGACGAAGCTTGGGAAACATGTCTGGTGTGCGGGCAATCATGTGCAGAAAACTGATGTCAGTGAGACGCTGCGCACGGCTCGTAAGAGCGTCTCGAATTATAACTCCTGTGAGGGGGTCAATGTAGAGTTCGGAGACTCTTCGTCCAAACTTGGTGGCGTAGATTTTGTCGCCGCCCACCTCGATCATCTTTTCGGTGAAAAGAAAACCCAAACTTTTCTGTATAACCCCCTTTATTGCACGAGGATCATACTGGTAAGCGTAGAATGTTTTGTCGAAGAACTCGTAGATTCCCTGCTCTGTGTGAGCAAAATCCGACGCAACTGTAGCCAAAACATGAGAACGCAAGATTCGTTCCACCGCCAGTTTAGACCATATCTTCTCAGTTTCAGCCAGAATGTAGTTTTCCATGAGGTAGTCGCGTTCGCCTTCGGTCTTGGCTACCAGTATGGATTCTCCAACCTTGTCGTATCGGGGTCTTCCGGCGCGTCCAGCCATCTGCTTATACTCAAGAACAGGTATGGGATAGTAGCCATAACCCGACTCGTATCGCCTATACTCGTTAATTATTACCACCCGCGCTGGAAGATTCATTCCAAAAGCCAAGGTTGGAGTGGCAGTTAAGACCTTGATTTTTCCTTCCTTAAAAGAATCCTCAATTATTTTCCTGTGACCGCCGCTTAATCCAGCATGATGAAAGGCTGCCCCGCCGCTGACCACCTCTGCTAGCTGCTCGCCGAGTCTGGTCCTCTCTCCGGTTGCGAGAATCTGCTCAGACAACTGCTTCAGAGAACGTTTCATGGGTTTGGATAGGAGCGGCTTGATTTTTGTTGCAATCTTTTTGGCTAGGCGTATGGAGTTTCTTCTGGTGCCCGCGAAGGCTAATGCTTGGTTTCCAGATTTTACTGTGTACATGGCTAAGTTGAGAGTGGGGTTTTTGGCGCTGTTTTCTATTTTGAGTGCGCCGCCGTCCTTAAAGTGTACCTCGTCATGGAGGATTACGCCTTCCCTGAGGGTCACGGGTCTCCAGTCCGTAGTAACGGAGATTGCCTTAAGCCATTCTGCAACCTCTTCAACGTTCTTTATCGTAGCACTTAACACTAAAAGCTGAATGTCAGGGTTCACCTGCATGAGACGAGCCAGCACCACTTCGAGGGTTGGTCCACGGTCAGGGTCGTTTAGAAGATGCACCTCATCAGCTACCACAAGGGAAACATCACTTACCCAGCGGGCTCTGTGCCGCAATAGAGAATCCGCTTTCTCGTTTGTGGTTATTATGATGTCATGTTTTCCCATCCACGGGTCGCTGCTGTCATAGTCGCCTGTGCTGATGCCCACACTGACCCGTCTTCCATTTCCTTTCTTGATGTTCGTGTATTTTCGGAATTCCTCAAACTTTTCACTGGCTAAAGCCCGTAGCGGAGAAAGATACAGGACTTTTCCGTCCCGTTCTAGGACATGCTTGAGGGCGCACAGTTCGGCGATTAGGGTTTTGCCTGAGGCGGTGGGACTCGCCAAAACAAGGTTCTTTCCCTCCAAAGCGCCAGCTAAGACAGCTTCTTGCTGTGGGGGATAAAGTTCAGTGATTCCTAAACTGGTTAAAACCTGTTTTACGGAATCATGCAGCGGCAGTTCTTCGATCTTCAATGTGATTGCCCTTTAGTTCAAGTCTTCTTGATGAAACCGTCACGTGGTGCAAAGAGGGTTCCTTCTTTGAGCAACTGTCCAATGAGCCGTTCTGCGTCTCCAGCCAGTATGTCGTATTCGGTTTGAAGCCTCTCCATCAGCCGTTCCTTGTCCACCATTCCTGTTTCTTTCTCCATGCTGGTAATGAGTCCCAGAATCATTGAGAGCTTGTCGCGTAGGCTCTTAGGTTTGCCAGTCATTATGATGTCAATGTCAAACTGGTGAGAGGAAATGTCGATTCCAACTTGCTCAAGAGAAGTCGTCATAATATCGATAGCCCGCTCAGCATCCTCAAGCGTAACCTTGTCTCTGAGAGCTACACGAGCCCTAGCCTCAGCAAGACGCACCAAAGATTCCAGTTGCCTTGCAGTTATAGCTACGGGAGTGCCCTCGGTTTCGCTTGCTGCTCGCATAAGCAGATAAAAATCTTTTAGGCGGTCCATAGCCTCTTGTGTCAGTACAGGCTTTATTTTTTTTGCGTAGCTGACGTATTTCCTGAAGAGGTCAGCTTCTATGGGCGGCTCAACAGGAGATACTCCGGTTCTGTGGAGATTAAGTATGTGCTCGGTCATCTGCGCGTCTTTGGTCTTTTCTGGCACATCCCTCAAAATGAAAATCAGGTCGAATCTTGAGAGGATAGTGACTGGAAGCGAAATGTTTTCTCCCACTGTCCTGTAGGGATCGTATCTGCCCAATGTTGGGTTAGCTGCGGCTAGGATTGCTGTTCGAGCGTTTAATGTAGCCACGATTCCTGCTTTAGCCACTGAAACTGTTTGCTGCTCCATGACTTCGTGAATGGCTACCCGGTCCTCTTTTCGCATCTTATCCATCTCGTCTATGGATGCTATACCCTTGTCCGCCAGCACCAAAGCTCCGGCTTCAAGGGTCATTCCACCAGACTTGTCACGAAGCACCGCAGCTGTCAATCCCGCGGCTGTAGTTCCACGACCAGAGGTGTACAATCCTCGAGGAGCAATCTTGGACACGTACTGTAGAAGCTGGGATTTGGCTGTTCCCGGGTCTCCCACAATCAGAACGTTCAGGTCTCCCCTGATTCTGATGTCCGGGAAGTATTTCGCGGTTCCTCCGAAAAGAAGGTACATTATTGCCTCTTTGATGTGCTCATAACCGTACACAGAAGGCGCTAAAGAACGAAGAACCATGTTGTGGATTTTAGGGTCTTTTGCCAGTTCAAGAATCTGTTTCTCTTCTTCTGGCGTGATGAGTACTTTGTCTGGCTCCTTACTCTCCACGTCGATATGGTTAGTGTCCAGATGTAATGTGAATGATCGGAGGCGCCCAACACGGGGTAATGTGGCGGCAACCGCGCGGGCGACTCCAACAACAGAAACGTGGTCTCCGGGTCGTGCCGCGTCAACAAGGTCTCTTTCAAGAAGCTTAATGTCTAGCCATCTTGGAAGCTGACCTGGCGGAAGGTCCTCTGGTCGTTCTTGGATGCGGACGTCTTGGGAGTCGATAAAGGTGGATTCTTCCTGAATAAAATCAAAGGAACTTTTTCTTCTGCATTCTGGGGCGCTACATGCGAGGGGAGCAGTCAAAAAGGGACCCGATTGAGTAACATGAGACATTGCTCCGCACCATTTACATTTGAAGGCTGCTTCCATAACCAGGGGTCGGGCGGGGCTGGCGCGGACAGCAATACCCTCAAGCATAACAAGTTTTCCGATGTGTTTAGAACCCAAAATTCGCAGGGGTATGGCTTCGGGTAATCCAAGAAACCGGACTGTAACGTTTCCGATTTCTTCGGCGTATTCGGGTTCCTCTATCTGCAGTTGAGCCTTGGCGGCGCGGTTAGCGTATTCAAAATATTCGTCGGGGTTATCTAGAAGTTGCTGGGCTAGTTTTGTCTCGGCTGCCAAGAGTTCGTCAAAATCTACCACGAACGATTTTTTTCCGGACACTGCCATGACGGAGAGACGCTCACGGTATTTGTCTAGTTTGAAGAAATCTAGAAAAAGCGTTTCTGGGTCTGCTGTCAACGTTTCTTCTGTCATGTTTTGTTTTCTCCTTGTGTTTTCAGAATTTCATTTTGCCATTCGCTAATAATCTTGTGTAAGCAATCATACATAGATTTCTCTTCTTTTGTGAGGCTCCGCAGGATTTGACCTGTTTGATCTCTTCCTGATGAAGCCAACGAAACTATCTTTTTTAGTCTCATCCGAATTATGTCCGCGGAGAGATTCTTTGCTTTTTCAGAGTCGCTCCTTTTTTCCGGTTTCTTGATTGCTTTCTCATGCAGCTCTTCTAGGAAACGCCGTAGTTTGGGATAAAATTCTTTGGGAATAGAAGTGACCCTCTGGGAAGCCTGAACACGTTCTTTCCATTGAATCTTGTTTAACATCATCAAATCGAGGGGTTCATCCATGCGGATGCGGGCTATTCCCGCCTTTTTCAGTTCCGTGGCTATCCAATACCTGACTTCGTATTCTTTTCCCTCTTTGAAGGGCCCAACTTTTATGCCGGGAAGATCGATTTCGGGGCTGTTCCTGTTTGCCACTATCTTGACGACCGTGTTTTCGAAGACGAAATCAGCGTCTCTGATGGCTTTTGCAGGGTCAGTTGACAATCCCAACTCTCCTCAGGCAGAGTTTTTGCCCCAGAAAGAATGTGACGGTCAGATATAAAACTCTAATTAACCCACAAAAATCAAAAAATCATTGATAAAAAGCTGTCCTTTTCCCTTTTTGGCGGCTATTTTCGGCGATTAAATGGACACAAATACTGATTCCTCCATAAAATTTAGGTTGTAAAGGCATTAAATTTTGGCCATCAAGTCTCCCAGTCCCCTTGTTAGGTGATTTTTTGTTCTTAGAAAAAATGTTAATACTTGATCGGATCAGAAGTTGTTTTTATGAAAATCAAAAAGAAGCCTTATACTGCGTTGTTTCCTTGTCCGGTTGTTCTTGTAACATGTGTAGATTCCACGGGAAAGCCTAACATAATCACGTTGGCGTGGGCTGGAACAGTATGTTCTGAACCGCCTACAATAGCGTTGGGTATCAGACCAACACGATATTCTCACAAGCTGATCGAAAACAGCAAAGAATTTGTTGTGAACATCCCAACAACCAAAATCATAAGAGAAACAGATTATTGCGGAGTAACCTCAGGAAAGGATGTTGACAAGTTCTCAAAAACCAAACTAACCCAAGAACCAGCAGACAAAGTCAAAGCTCCATTAATCCGCGAATGCCCAGTAAACATGGAATGCATCTTGAAGA
>SOJY01000101.1 GCA_004376385.1 Candidatus Bathyarchaeum sp. | reverse complement strand
GGCTAATAGGCCCCAACGGCCACCTAATCACCGAATTAAAGTACGATGAGGAGGACTTCTCCGTTGGAGATTTCGACTATGAAGATTTGAAACCCGTAGAAGCGTTTGTTCCTACACTTCGAGATTTAAGGCCTGAACTGTATCGCTCACTGATGAATTTCTCAGAAAATTTGTGACATCACAGACATCACAAGCATATCACGTCTATGTGATCTCCGTGATATAAGAAGAACCAGCAGTATCACTCGTGCAAGATTCCTTTCTAAGACTTCGTGGACCTGAGCTTCCTAATGGTTCTTTCTATTCTATCTAATGCTTCGACAATTTTTTCAAAGGATGTAGCATACGAAAACCTCAAGTAACCTTCACCGTACTTGCCGAACGCGGAACCAGGAGTTACAACTACTCTAGCTTCTTTTAGAAGATACTCTGAGAGTTCAGCAGATGTTTTTCCGAACTCTTTGATATTTGGGAAAGCATAGAACGCACCTTCGGGAAGGAAACAACGAACATGTTCCATTTCACCCAAACGCTCACAGATAAACCGGCGCCGCTTGTCAAACATTGAAACCATAGTTGACACGGAATCTTGTGGACCCTCCAAAGCTGCTGTGGCAGCATATTGAGCAACGGTGTCAACACAAGCCACTGTGAATTGATGAACAAGAAGCATTGCTGAAATCAGATCTCGAGGACCAGCTGCACAGCCAACCCTGAAACCGGTCATTGCATAGGTTTTCGAAAAGGAATTTACAACGATAGTCCGCTCACGCATGCCTGGAAAGGTCGCAAGACAATAATGTTTCGTATTACCATAGATTATCCTCTCATAAACTTCATCGGAAATGACAATCAAATCGTTCTCTACTGCTAACTTACTCAACTCAGCCAACTCATTGTAACCATAGATAGCCCCCGTAGGATTGTTTGGTGAGTTAATTATCATCACACGTGACTTACTTGTGATAAGTGATGTCACGTTTTCAATATCGGGCTTAAAACCATTTCCTTCAAGTATCGGCACCGAAACGGGGGTTCCCCCAGCAATTAGCACAGCAGGTTCATAACACACAAAGCCAGGATTAGGAATCAACACTTCATCGTCAGGATTCAAAAGAGCCTGCATTGCAAGCGCGACTGCTTCTGTTGCCCCAACAGTAACCAATATTTCACCTTCTGGATTATAGAAAAGATCGTAATCACGCGAAAACTTTTTGGCTAAGGCTTCACGTAATTCCGAAATGCCATCCGAAAGAACATAATGGGTCTTTCCGTCATCCAACGCTCGCTTGACAGCGTCTAATACGTTTGGTGGAGGTGTAAAATCTGGCTCGCCTATGCCAAGGCTAATAACATCAGGGATTTGCTTGACTAATCCGAAAAGCCTTCGAATTGCAGAAGCCTTTATATTCCCCAGTCTTTTCGATCTTCTACTACGCATTTGCAAATAGTTTCCCTGAGTTTCTTTAACTTCCTCAGCATAAAATGTTTGCCTTTTTCCTATTGATTCGTTCCTCACTTGTTCCTTACCTCCACGTTTTTTAAATTGAAAAACTTAATTAGCTCGTATACAGAAGTGTATCCACCAACACTGAAAGACGGGATGTCAACCTGACGCTTAAAAAAAACGTTCAAAATTGGCTAAAACTCTCCTTTAGAGACCCAATTGCCAAAATACTAGCAAACAACAGTCATTTGACAAAAACACAGCTGGAAACACTATTAATAGACGCTTTAGTCGACAATATAGCCTCAAAACACGTAAAATACGACGAAAAGGCCAAGTTAAGGCGAACGAAAGCAGCAGTGAGCCGCGGTTCCTTCAACAGAACATTAAGGCAGGCGAAAAAGAACGCCATACAGTCCATATACACGGTTCTTCTTTTAGGATACTTTGGCCTCCTTGAAAGCACTGACCTCTATCCATACCTAGAAGCATCTAACAAGCTCAAATCATATACAACAACATTGACTAATTTCATGACCCAAGGAAAGACAACTAAGGAACTATTGTTAACCATAGACACATTA
>SOJY01000009.1 GCA_004376385.1 Candidatus Bathyarchaeum sp. | reverse complement strand
ATCCGTTTTCTATTAGTTGTGTAGCGTCTTTGATGTTGTTGGCTGTTCTGCATGTGTATTCTTCATCTGCTAGGTCGATTAATTGGGTGTAGATTAGAGTGGTTTCTAGTTTTCTATATCCCATTTGCTGTTTGACGAATAGGATGTCTCTAGTTTTTGCGTATAGGTGGCTTGCGAAGTAGTGTCTGAAATCGTAGAGTCTTATGCTTCTTAGTTCTGGTTTGCATAGTTTTTCTGCTAGTTGGTTTCTATGAAGTCTATAATGTTTTCCGTAGTTGTTGGAGTGCATGCATGCAAGAGAAGATGGTGCGCGCGCGCAGATGGCAAAAAGGATAAACTTGAAACTCTCATGTGACATTCGGTGCGTTCCTAATGGAAGTCTTTACGATTATAGAAAAGAGACGCAGCATCCGATTGTACGAGAAAAAATCAGTGGAGAAGGAAAAGCTTAATCGCATTTTGGAAGCAGGCAGATTAGCGCCTTCCGCCAACAACAAACAGCCTTGGCGATTCATAGTAGTAACCGACGACAAAGTCAAAGAGAAACTCAGAGCAGCCTACGACAAAGAATGGTTCGTCACTGCACCCGTAATTATCATAGGTTGCGCCATTCCCGAGGAAGCTTGGGTGAGAATGGACGGCCAAGAATATTGGATGGTAGATGTGGCAATCGCCATGCAAAACATGATCCTAACAGCCACAGAGCCCGGTCTAGGAACTTGCTGGATTGCTGCCTTCGGCGAAAAAGCTGTCCGAAAAGCGCTCAAACTACCCTCAAACATCCGTGTGGTTGCCCTGACTCCCTTAGGCCACCCTGCCGAAGAAAAGTGCCCAGTAAAAGACAGAAAACCACTCACCGAGATGCTCCACCACGAACATTGGTAAATTCCCAGCGCGCGCGCTATTCTTTAGCTAGCTGTTTTGCCAGCTCTATAGCCATCTTTATTTGCTCTCTTTCTCTATCTCTCAATAGGTTATACAGCATTAGACTGGTGTATGCCTCGTTAGAGCGTTTTTGGGCTTGCCGTATCTCTTTTTGTGTTCTCCGTCTATTTGCATAATAGTTTAAGCGTCTTGCACCACTCTCTGTTATGAAATACCGGAACATATGACCTTCTCTTTCTCTACGCGCCAAACCAGCCTCCTTCAACCTACGCAAAAACATAGAGATTGTTTCCATTCTATGAGGACGCTTCCATTCGTCAGGAGCCCATAACCACTCTCTCCTTTTTTGGTACAACTCAAGAGGAGTTAACCCAAAACGATCGTAAACGTAAAGGGCTGTAAGGTATCTCTCTTTCATCTCTGGAAAATCCACCTCATAAGGCACCCCCTTCCGTCTAGCCTCAACCACATTCTTTGTTACAATCAATAGATGCTCCAACCGAAGGGCTTCAAGTTCCTCTATCTTCTTCCTAAATCTTTCTTTGTGCATAATTCTTTCCCAGAAATAAAAGAGAACCTCACACGTATATGTGAGGTTAATTATTGGGAACTTTTTTCTTCCGTGCTCTCCTAGCTAGCTCGCGCGTTCTTTCTGCATTTCTTGTGCAACTTTTTGTCCTAGTTTTCTCATCTGTTTTTTTATTAAGGGCTTAACTATCTTTGAGAGTTCTGAGATTCTGTTTCTTTCTGTTTTTAGGTCGGTTTCTAGCTCTTGAATAGCTTGTTTGTACGTTTGTCTGAGCTTCTCAACTTCTCTTATTGTTTCACGATCCAGTTCTTGCATCTTTGCTATTTGCTCTTCGAGGTCACTGTTTTTTTCGGTTATGGTTTCAGCGATTGTCTTGTAAGCGTTAACATCTTCTTGTAGTTTTGTTACTGCTGTTCTTAACTGTTCAACGATCTCATGGGTTTCCGGTTGCACTGTATGCTTTATCGTTAAGAATTTCTTTAGTTGAATGAACTTCTTTCCTAGTCGCACAGTTGTTAAGTATGTATCATCGCTTGTCGGTATGGCTTTTCCACACAGTTTCTTGCCTGCCGTCAGCCCAATCCCCGAATCTATTGCAGTGCTCAAAAACATTTTACGGAAACAATGAAA
>SOJY01000034.1 GCA_004376385.1 Candidatus Bathyarchaeum sp. | reverse complement strand
ATCTCTTCAACTCCACGAAGCGAAATGTCCTTCTCATCACACAAACCTAAACCAACGAAGACAAGCTCGCCCAATTTGTTCAACTCTCCAGTCAATTTACGTTACTGTGACAACGAAAGATATAAGGGTAGATTTGTAGTTACCTATTTTTCCAGTTTTAGCTGTTTAACCGTCTTAGCGCGTCGTTTTTGGTGCATTAATCGTTTCTATTATGAACTTTTCCTTCTCTGCGCCCGCGCGCGCGACATAGACGTCAAAAAAAACTGTTTCTTTGGTTCTTTCTTACAAAAGAAAGAACAGCCAACAACCAACCGAAGAGCAGAGGCAGTCATCAAGAATTCCAAATATGTAGAGGACGAGGAGAGGCTGAACCTTGAAGCTCTCGACGAGTCCGCTCTTAAGCATGTGGGTCTTGTGGGTGGGTGGTGGGCATGAGCCGAGCGAACAGCTCGGCGTGGAATCCGCTCGCCAAATCCTCCCCTTCACTTGATAATTACGCATTAAGTAGGCATACAAGTCTCCGTGCTTCTAGTCGAAACAAGTCAAAAACAGGTGGTGATTTTCGTCATAATTGTGATAGGGAATTTCTCACGCTTCATTGTTTGAAATGTGGTTACTGGCATAGAATTCTTTCTGGTTCAAAGGATAGGACATGTCCTGCATGTAGTTATGAGTTGTACTTGCGGGCGTATCGTCGGTATAAGACCATTATGAACGGTTGTTCAAATCTGAAACTGTTAACGTTGACGTGGAAACCAGTGAAACGTCAGTCCGCTGACATTGTCCGTCAGATGGGGAAAGCTTTGATTAGACTTTTCCATAGAAAGCGCTATGCTCGCCTTTGGAAGGGCATTCTAGCCGTTGTTGAATGTAAGAAAACACGGTCGGGTTTGTTCTACTATCATATTCATTGTATCGTGTCTGGTGGTTACATTCCTCAAGGGTTAATCTCTCAAGATTGGAGGGAAGTTTCAGGGTTTCCTATCGTGGACATAAGGCGGATTTCTCGGACGCCTAGGAGAGCGTTGCGTTATGTTTTGAAATATATTATGAAAGGTGCTCTTCTCGACCCTCAAGATAGAGCTGGTTTTAAGGAGTCTATGAAAGGTGTCCGTTATGTCCGTTCTTATGGGGAATTCTATAATCTGAAGTATAAGACGGGTCGTCATGTCTATTTTCCGTGTCCGAGGTGTGGTGCCGTCAAAAGTTGGGTGATTTTGGAGTATTGTGGCATTGTTGATTTGGTTAGAGATGAGGTGTATGATCCGCCCTAGCATGCATGTAACCTTAGAATAAATCGTGATAGCGGATGAACCAATCAATAAGTTGAAATGCTATCAAGATAACCAGAGCAAATGCAGAAATCCACAATGCACGAGCTTCACTGATTTCCTCATGGCTTCTTGCTCTGACGGAAGCAAAAGCCTCTCCACGGTTGAGGCTCTTTCCATCAACATCGTGTAGCAAAATCTGTTTCCCATCGCTTGCCGAAAAGAACTCCCTAGGAATGGTGAATATCGTCGATCCTGATGCTACAGGGAATACCTGTTCTATATGATCCATACTCTTATTCGGTTGTACGGTTTCAATATGAATTGTAAGGCTGTGACTAAAGGTGTCCCCAACCATTAGCCAACTAATACCGATCCTGATACTTCCTTTCTCAATCGTTTTTGTATCAACGTTCTTGATTTTATAGATAACTTTGAAACTCTTGCCTTCAACTACGCTTTTGGGAAGGTCTGCTTCAATCTGCAATTTATATGGTTCTTTGTTCATAGAGGTGGTTCACCTGACATAAACATGAGTTTTTAAAGAATTAATGTTTTTCTGGAAAGGCTAGATTAATGGTTTTGCAAATCATGCATGCATCGCGAATGGTCTTTTCTATGTCTTTCTCGGTAACTCGTGGTTTCTTGGTTGCCATCCTAATCCCTGCGTGTATAACACTTGTTGTTTGGGTACTTGTTATTTTTTAGCCTTTTTTCTTCTTTTGTTTTTCGTAATCTTCCTTTGCATGCATGCAAGTTTATAAGCAACTCTA
>SOJY01000235.1 GCA_004376385.1 Candidatus Bathyarchaeum sp. | reverse complement strand
GACTGGTAATATTTTGAAGACTGGGTATGCGTATCGGAATCCTGAGTTGCGGCTCAAGAGGCGCATGGAAAGAGGGTTGCCTGCCTTGCCAAAAGCCAACACGGATGATGTGGCTAGGTTGTTTGATGTTTTGGCTGTTTCTAAAGTTGCAAAGAGGGAGCCGTTAGGTGTCTGAGTTGAAGTATCTGCTGTTTTTGGGTTGCGTTATTCCTTACAGAATTCCCAGTTACGAGGTTTCCTCTAGGAGGATGCTGGAGCGGCTGGGCGTGGAGTTGGTTGAGATGCCCGAGTTCAACTGCTGCGGCTTGCCCATAGATTCTGTGGATCATGATGCGATGCTGGTGTTGGCTGCTAGGAATCTTTGCTTGGCGGAACAAAAGAACATGGACATACTTACCTTGTGTCCGGGGTGCGCTGGAACCCTACGTAAGCTGAACAAGAGTCTTCAGGAGGACAAGAAGCTCAAAGAGCATATCAACGGCATTCTCAAGGAGATATGCATGGAATTCAAGGGCGGAAAAATCAGGGTCCGGCATCTTATTCAAGCTCTTGTTGAAGATGTTGGCTTAGAGAAAGTAAAAGAAGCGGTTGTGAAGCCTCTAACTGGATTGAAGGTGGCTGAGCATAATGGCTGCCACGTTTTGCGTCCCGCGAAGTATATTGGTTTTGATGATCCAGAGAATCCGGTATTGTTGAAGAAGCTGATTGAGGCAACTGGGGCCGAATGCTTGGATTACATGTACGAAACAGACTGCTGTGGCGCTCCAATAGTTGGTGTGAATGATAAGATTCCTTTGTATCTTGCTGGCGATAAGCTTCGTAACGTTAAGGCTGTAAAAGCAGAGGCGCTGATTACTGTCTGTCCCTTCTGCCACATGATGTTTGACATCAACCAGCCAAGAATAGAACGACTACTAAACGAAAAATTTGGAATACCAGTACTCCATTACCCACAACTACTAGGACTAGCAATGGGCTTTACACCAAAACAAATGGCAATAGACGAACTAAGAGTAGACGCAACAAAAATACTAAACACAACCTAACAAATCATATTAGGAGACTAATAATACTTCATTGTTGAAAACTAGCTTTTTCTGGAAAACCTAAGCAACTACAAATTTTAAGTGCTTCCCTTATCCTTTCCATAACTATGATAGGTTGAGTGGAGATGGCTGGTTCCGAGGAACAAACAGTTGACGTCAAATCATCCCTAAAGAATTGGTTTTCTGGAGCAGAGAGGGTGGTTGTTGCTGGCATAGGGAACCCGTTTCGGAGAGACGACTTTGTAGGAGTCAAAATAGTAAGAAACCTACAAAACAAGGTCTCAGATTCTGTTTTTTTGATTGAAGCCGAAACTGTTCCCGAAAGCTTCATGCAGCAGATAGCAAACTTCAAGCCCACTCACATATTGCTCGTTGACGCAGGCATAATAAACAAAGAACCCGGAACCCCACAGCTTGCAGACCCCACTCAACTGATAAGAAAGACGTCAATCTCAACCCATACCCTGCCCCTCAGAATCTTCTGTGACTACCTCACCCAAACCACAGCCGCCAAAATCGCCCTCCTCATAATCCAGCCACAGGACACCAGCTTCGGAGAAGGACTAACACTCAAACTCAAAGAAACAGCAACAAACCTAACAAAACAGCTACAGAAACTTCTCCCATAAACCCAACAAAAAAAGAAGGTTCAAGCTGGAGCCAAAAGACTCCAACTTAGACTAGTTTACTTTTCAGACTTTAGCGCATCTTGGAAAAGCTTCTTGACAGCACTTATCCTAGCCTTCTGCGAAATAATATCCTTGGTCGTGAAATCCAAAGCCTCCTCCGGACACCACTCCACACATTTAGGTTCACCGTCACAGAGGTCACAAACGAAGACCTTCTTTGATTCAGGATGCAACTGAATAGCACCATAATCGCAGGCTTCGATACACCAGCCACAACCGTTACATTTGTCCTCGTCAACCAAGATAATACCCGTCTCCTCAGACTGCATCAACGCATCCCGCGGACAAGCAGCCACACAAGGAGAATCCTCACAAAGCCTACAGGCAACCGCCAAATTCACAAAAGAATTCAAGCGAATAGCCCGTATACGAGACTTGGTAGGATTATAGGTATTTTCATGCTCCATTGAACATGCGTATTCGCAGACACAGCAGCCAATACACTTAGAGGGGTCTCCAGAAACAAACTTTTTTTCATGAATAGTGGGCATCTATCTTTTCCTCCATCCTTTTTCATTTCATAGAACTAATCTTCTTCTTCACAATGCTAACAAGATCCTTCAAACCCAACTCCTTGAGTTTCTCAGGCGTAGGAATACCATCCTTTGTCCAACCGCGAACACTATAGTAATCATCCAATCCGAGATCAAACTCCTTCTGGTTCACAACAGCTCCCTTCGCAATTCCCTCATCAGGCACAGGCACATTCATGATCTTCCACGGCAACGTATCATCCTTCCGCGTTCCCTTACCCTCACGAATGTTAATGACCCTAGCAAGATTGTTAATTCTCTCACCAGCCTTTATCAACTCCTCCGGAGTCATCTCAATTCCAGTAGCTAACGTGTAGTACTTAGCCATGTCCTTGAGACCATCATACATAACGCCTCTAGAGAACTTACACAAAATCAAAGAGTCAACAACATTATAGAGGTCTTCGCCATCCATGATCAGCTTTCCTCTTCCCTTCTCAATCTTGAAGCGGTCAACCTTGCCCTTCACGTCAGGCGAGTAAGCACCAGACCTGAGGTGACAAGCTCCACGATACGAAACAGAAAAGCCCAAAGCAGCAGTCTTCAGCGTCCTGAGATCGTAACCCGGCAACTCCATTCCCTTGATGTGATTAGCATACTTCTCTGCTCCTCTGCCAATCTCTTTGCCCGCTCTCATGCTTCCTTCAGCAAGCACATTTCCTAGCCAACCAGTACGGGTACCAATCCTCTTTATCGTCTCAACAAGCGCTGCGTGATTGCCGAAGCTGAGGTCCATGCCGTCAGTATCTTTCTTGGTTATGATGCCATTCTCGTATAGGTCCATTGCAAAGGCTACGATTACACCAGTGGATATGCCATCAATGCCATAATAGTCACATAAACGGATAGCCTCAATAATCGCATCTAACCGGTCAACGGCACAGAGAGGTCCAACAGCCCACAAACACTCAAACTCGATCCTAGAAGTGCTTCCTTTGTATTCTCCTTCAGGAACAACAGCAATATGGTCACAACGCATACCACAGGTTGCACATCCAATAATCTTCTTAACATAACGCTCATTCAAGTACTCCCCACTCACTTTTTCAGCACCCTCAAAGGTAGCCTGAGAAAAGTTACGCGTAGGCAAAGCAGCCAAAGCATTCAAAACAAGAACATTCTCTGGCGTACCCAAAGTCCGGTATTTCCGAGTAGCAGGACCCTTCATGCGCTCATGAATAGTTCTCACAAACTCCGTGAACTCCTCAGCATCAGCAACATTCACATCTTTTGTTCCACGAACAGCAACCGCCTTCAGGTTCTTGGAACCCATAACTGCACCCATACCACCCCTTCCAATGGCTCTGAATTCATCGTTGATTATGCAAGCAACTCGAACAAGCTTTTCTCCAGCTTCGCCGATTGCTGACACACGGATATAGAAATCTCCCAGTTCCTCTCGGATTGTGTCATCTGTCTCTGCAGGTGACTTTCCTTTTAGGTGCTCGGCATCAAGAAGCTGAACCGATTCATCATCAATCCAGACGTAAACTAGTTTTTCAGATTTGCCTGTAAAGATAATTGCGTCGTATCCTGCCCGTTTTAGTTCAGACCCAAAGAAACCGTGGGCTTTTGATTCATTAATTCCGTCGGTTAAGGGAGATTTGGAAACCACGGCGTAACTGTTTCCCGCTGAGGGCGCCATGGTGCCACTTAATGGTCCTGTGATGAAAATCAGGGGGTTTTCAGGGCTTAATGCGTCGACACCGGCCTTGGAGTGGTCTAGAAACAGTTTCATTCCAAGTCCTATGCCTCCGATGTATTCTTTAGCTAGTTTTTCATCTAAGGGTTTAATTTCTGTTTTTCCGGTTGTCAAGTCTACGTAAAGAATTCGTTTGGCGTAACTCAATCTTACTCCTCCATTACTCCTTTTGGAGAGGATTATGTGAATCGGATAGATAAATATTAATCTTTTTATCTTTTGCCTTCAACACAAACCATATCATAATCGTTTTTTGGGACAATGTTATTTATTTCATCGATATTATTTACAATGCATAACACATCATAATGAAAAACACATTTTCCTTTTCAACTGCACCGACAACGCACAGGCACTCATAACTGATAAATAAGATTCCTCTTCAGATTACTGTGATGATAACTACCCTGAATGCCCTGTTAAGTGGTTGGTTTGGTGCTGGTGAAGAAAATTGAAGGTTAGAGTTCAATACTTCGGTTTCATCAAGAACATGCTGAATAAACGAGAGGAACATTTCGAGCTGGATGAGGACACTTCCCTTTCTGACCTGCTTAACAAGCTGGCTGAGGTTCACGGCGTAGCCTTCAGAAAAGAAGTTTACGAACCGGGACTTAAGGACGTCAAAATGGGCTTCTCCGTTACAGTCAACGGCGTATTGATGGGTCAACTTGGCGGATTGGACGCCAAACTATCTGACGGCGACAACGTTATTTTGATGTCTCTTATGAGCGGAGGCTAAAACGTTTCTAGATTTCTAGCTGTGTCTCCATCCTCGTCAGGTTGCGGTATCCAGATTTTGTGACTTCTATGATGTCCTCTAATCTTACCCCGCCTACGTCAGGGTCGTAGACTCCCGGTTCAACAGTTACAACATTATGTTCCTTCAGAGGAGACATGGAGAGTTCACTCATTCTGGGGCTTTCATGTATCTGCAAGCCCACTCCATGCCCAAGACCGTGAGTCATTCCCCGAGTTACCTTTTTTCCATTTCTCGTGGTTTCGTAGCCCGCCTTCTCCAACACATCACAACAAACATCATAAATGTGGCTTCCCAAGGCTCCGGCTTGGATGGCATCTAGGGAAACATTTTTCGCCTCAGAAACCGCATCGAACATTTTTTTGAGTTTGTTTGATGCTTTTCCTTTTACTACGGTTCGGGTCATGTCTGTCCAGTAGCGTTTCTGGATGCTCCGCGGATAAATGTCAAGTATTATTGGTTGGTCTGCTTTGAGTTTGTCTTCTGCTTCGCCTGAGTAGTGGGGGTCAGATGATTTTGTGCCGCATGCGACTATGATGTCTTCTTCGGGCAAACATCCGTTTTCTAGAAGTTTGTGTCCAAAAAACGATTTTATCCTGCCAACCGTCAGGGGCTCTCCCTTGAAATGCAAGGTTTTGTTGCTGCCTATATCCGAGTTTGCTATCAATTCTATTGCTTCGGTGGTGACTTTTTGGTTGACTGCCTGAACCGCTCTTATCTCCTTTACTTCGTGGGTGTCTTTGGTTTCTCTGGCTTTCTCGACGACGCAAAACATGGGTTCGATTGTCAAGCCCTCAACTCTTAGCACATCAGCCGCGATTACCGGAAAGTTGGGGGGCACACAAATCTTAGTTTCTGCGCCCAGTTCCTTTTCTGCTACCTTTGCGATGAACTTCATGGCGCCTAGTTGCGGTTCCTTGGCGGATTTCACTGCTTGGAGATAGTTATAATCGATGTAAGACCTCACGTCTTTGATGATGGACTGTTTTTGTGCTCGCGGATACTCCATCTGGCTAACTACAATGATGGGCTCCTCGTCAGTTCTTTTGAGGAAGATGAATGGGTCTGGAGCCAGAAACTTTGTGAGGTAATACATGTTGGCATCTCTGAAACTGTCTGAGTAGAGAAGCAAAGCTTCCACATCGTTCTCGGCTAGGATACTGTCAAGGTCTCCCCTCAAGTTACATTGCTCCTTAAAGAAACTGGGTAGGAGGTGAGTAAAACTTTTTGCCACAAAAACGTTAGTATGCTCAAGGCGACTTGTGATTCTATTTTGGTTTCCTCTGTTTCCATCGATTTAGAAGCCAAGGTATTGCTAGTATGATTCCTATCGGAGCTGTCCATAATGCTATGTTTAGAACTTTGTTGCCAGGGGCTATGAAAGATTTTTCACGGTATGAGTGATTCACTCCAATGTTTTCTGAACTTGGATTGGAGTAAACTATTGTTACGTTAGTAACTTTGGTTGGAATATAAGTGTGCTCAATCGTCTCCTTATTGATTTCATGTTGCCAACCAATCGCGTTGGGATTCGCTTCTAGAAATTCTTCCAATCTTGTTACATTCAAGTCTCGGGCTGGCACCTGTTGTTGTTCGCTGATCCAGTTGAATATGGTTTGAGTGTTAACTTCAAGTATGTAGACCGTTATGGTGCCGTTTGCTGTAAGTTCCAGTTCTACTCCTTGTTGCGGGGTTAAAACGGTATCATAATACGAAATTATAGGAGCGAAGAAATGAGGCGCACGGTTTAATGGTGAAAATGTTCTTGCAGACACCTCTGTTATGCCATCACCACTGCCCATTGGCTGGGGAGGAATGAATGAAACAAGGAACAAGGCTAAACTTATTGCTATGAGAGTTGTGCCGCCCCGTCCTAGAATAGTTGTCCTGCGACTCATAGGTTAAGCCTCCTGCTGAAATAGACGTATCCTAGAACGAATAGTGAAGCCACGATCACGTAGCTAACTCCTATGTAGACTAATACTTCTGATAAAGTTGGCGACCACACTGATCCAAGAATATCGGGCATCCCCCCATAGTGTTGCTGTAAAGCCATGCTTGGGGAGATTACGGATATGATTTGGAGGGCTAACGGAGATTCAGTGGCGAACGAAACAATAAATGCTATTCCCGAAATTATGCTCATGGCAAAATAGAGAACTATGCCAACAACAAGCCCTATGCCTCCTCTTCTAAGTATCAATGTCATTAAAAGCATTATAGCCGCAATGAGAAGAGGATAGCTCAGGTTTGCAGCATACGTTAGAATCACTGTGCCAAATTGAGGCAACACAATGTCTGGAGCCAAAATGTAAAGCGCTGAAATCTGAATTCCGAGAAAGAGAAGCAGAGAAACGCCGAGGGCTGAGATAAGTTTAGCTGTTAATATTCTCCATCTCTTGAGGGGATACGAAAAGTATGTTTGAATAATTCCCTTTTCAAGGTCGCTTCCCAAACCATAGGCGACATTTTTTAAAATGAGTAATATGAAAACAATGAGAGACCCGCCAATAATCGAAGTAGTTACGGTATAGGCTACAGCTTCGTTTGTGGTGGCTTGAGCACCCATGCCGACAGTAAAATTTGCCAGCACAAACGTGCCCAACGCATACAGAAACGCAAAGAGCTCAAGAAACGGGAACCGATAGTCCTCATGTA
>SOJY01000052.1 GCA_004376385.1 Candidatus Bathyarchaeum sp. | reverse complement strand
TCTCATTCAGGTTCGTTTTACACAGCGAGCCCATAATACCCAGATGTCCACCACATGCCTCAGAGAAAGGTTGAGGGCTAGATAAAGACAGCCTCTGCGCCAGACTCTTTGAGACAGAAATATTCAAGCCTACATCCAAGGGAGTGTGAATCGTGTATGCTGCAATTTCTCTCTGCTTAAGTTTCGCTAAATAGTCTTCTGGAAATGGTCCCACGCCTCTGGCGTCTTCATGATAATCATGAGGATGATGAGTGAATAGAAGTGATGGCTCTTTTGTGATCTCCAGAAGACGGTCCAATACTTTTCTAGTTGTGAAAACAACGCAGTAGACTTTTGAGACTATTTCAGTGAAGTTGAACATTAACCCACTTTTCTCTCTAAGAAAGCCCTCTGTCGCTTGGGCACGACCAGTGTCACTGAGTGCGTGCTTCACCAAATAAGGATCTCCCACCTCAACGACACGAAACTCTCTATCGAGTAGCTCAACGACCTGGGACGTTTTCATAATCTGCTATCTCCTTGGCTAGATTTGTGTCGGGCCTACCCATTCTACCAAGTGATGTGCGACTAGGCGACCGCCTTATCAGCTTGTGCTCTGTACTGTCCTTTATGGCAACCTTAAGCCAAATCTAAACGCTTGTCAATCTGGGTTGGGGGGTGTGTAGTCAAGAGCGCATTGCGAGCCACCAATGAAAAAGATCATTTCATGCGTGCTACTTCCTCGATTGTCGTTGCGAGCCCTAAGATTCCATTCACTTCTGCGTCAGGTACCTCAAAAGGAACCCTTGACTGTTGGTTCTCGTGAAGTCCTACCCGAACCAACACGGTTCTCATTCCGAGTTGCTTTGCCGGAATGATGTCCTTGTCAATTCTGTCACCTACCATAATACACTTTCGGGGATCAACACCGAATGCTTCTGTTATCTGCTCATAATACCGGGGATCGGGTTTTGTAATGGTAAAGCCATCTTGGGTTAACTGATAACTGAAGTAGTCAAGGATGGATGCTTCTTTCAAGAGCTCAAGTACTTCCCTGCCGTATTGACCGGCGATTCCCAGCTTGAAGCTCTGGGAGATCAATCTAAGTTCTCTTTTGATGCCCGGATTTAGCTTAAGCGCTGGCTTTCGCTGTTGCCATGTCTCTAGATATAACCTATACACCTTATCAAACAGAGATTGATTATTCCTTAGGTACTTCCAGAGGACATACTGATACGTGCTTGGGCAAAAACACTTAACGGCTTCCTCAATATCCAAGCAATATGAATCAACCGAGTAGCCGGGATTAATGGTGCTTAAGATCTCCACTGCAATCTCGGCGCGAACTTCTTCGTGCTCGGATTCATCGAGAATGACTCCCCCTGCGTCGAGTAAGACCGTTGTTATTCTCTTTTTGTTTGTTGACATAATGAATTTCCCGGGAAGATTCTGGCAGCTTGTCGAAACGTAGTGTTACCCCAAATCTCAGCACCTGTCAATCTGGGTATGGAGAAAGATGTCGGGTACCTGACGGAAAACACGCATTTGATTTGTGAGTATCTCATTTTTCACTTACCATGACTAGGATAGTATCCCATCCCTCTTGATCGTATTCTGAGGCTAGTTTGCATTCAACGGTCTTAAATCCAGCTTGATTCGACAAGTCAATGAGCTCCTTTTTAGTGAAGTAGTGCCAGTAGCACTTAGTGTTAGATCCAGAGTCTCCTTGGAGAATGAAATCCCCAGGTTCAAGTTCGGGACCTGGTAATGTTTTTATTGTCTTGCTACTCTTTACGAGTGATTCGCAAACATCCCTGTTATGCACTGAGATGATCAGTCTTCTTGAATGCTTTAGAACACGCAAGCATTCCTGAAGTAAATGCAATCTATTTTCTTGTTTGGGAACATTCCCAAATGCTTGTCCCCACATGACTATATAGTTGAAATAGCCACACTCAAAGTTTAAATCAACTCCATTACAGAGTCGAAATTCCATCTTCTTTCCAAGTCTCCCTGCAGCTATCCGAGCAGATTCAACCTGGGCTTTCGATATGTCGATACCGATAATCTCATGCCCTAG
>SOJY01000073.1 GCA_004376385.1 Candidatus Bathyarchaeum sp. | reverse complement strand
ATAGAGAAGATAATCTTTGACTTCGATGGCGTGCTTGCCCAAACTAGCCAGTCTTACCGCCAGACCATAAGAAACGTGGTTGACTACTACTTCCTAGAGATACTGGGTCTTACTGGAGAAAAAGGAAAACTAGCTACCTTACGGGACATCCAGAAATTCAAGGACACTGGATTGTATAACAACGATTGGAATCTGTCCTACGCTCTAATCACCTACTACCTGAATCTTATACTACGGAAACTTGAACAAAAAAATGCCCTCCAAAACTTCACGAAACAGTTTGGTAACATTCAGTTCTCGGATGTTGAGAGTTTCACTGAAAACCTGAAAAAGGTCGGCGACTTCCTTAGGCGCTACGGAATCAGCGGAACTGACCTTGCTGACCTAAAGGATGATAATATTGTTGGCTTGGACTTGTTTTTGGCGCAAGCCAGCCTTGAGAAGCCGAAACCGATCGAAACGTCTCTTGTGGGCGTTGACCCAGAGGTTGTAGCGGATAAAGAGAGACTTGTTAAGATGCTGGTGCCCTATGAGCTTGAGAAGCCTGATCTGCTGAAGCGACTGTTTGAGGAAACGTATCTGGGTAAAGATCTTTTCAACAAAATCTATGACACATCATCCTTCTTCAATTTTGATTCCAGCTTTATGGATGAAGAAGAATTCATTCCCACAACGGAAACCCTGAACATGCTTCGTAGACAGTTTGGCAAGTTTGGAATCTACTCTGGAAGACCCAGAACGCAAGGCATGTACATCCTAAAGAAATACAATTACACTGCATACTTTGACGAAAAAGAATCCGTGTTCCTTGGAGACCTCCTCAAATCCGAGGCTGAAATGGAAAAAGTTGGAAAACCAGACCCCACTCTCTTCATCGAGTTGATAGAAAAAACTGTTGACCGAGGAACGGGAGTGGCGTATGTTGGAGACGGAATCGCAGACGCTATACTGGTCGAAAAAGCAAAAGCGAAGGGACTTGAGAACCTATTCTTTCTGGGTGTCGTTTCGTCGTCAGAGGATTCAAATAAGCTTTTTACTGAATACAGTAAACATGGAGCTGACGCCGTAGTAACGGACGTAAATGATGTTCCATACCTGTTTACAAGTTTGGGAGGAAGTGTTTGAAATGAGAAAAGTGAAAGCTGAAAGAAAAACCAAAGAAGTAGACATAACCGTGGAACTAGATGTTGACGGAAAAGGAAACACAGATGTCGAAACGGGCATCAGGTTTCTAGATCACATTCTAGTCACTCTGGCTAAGCATGGTCTCTTCGACCTGAAAGTCAAAGCCACAGGAGACCTGAAGCACCACATAAGCGAGGACGTAGCCTTGGTCCTAGGCGAAGCACTACACAAGGCAGTGAACAAGGGCAAGGGCATCAAACGGTTCGGATCAGCCTACGTTCCAATGGATGAATCCCTAGCAAGAGCCACAGTAGACTTTGGCGGAAGAGCATACTGCATTCGAAACCTCAGAATCATGCAAGCCCAGATCGAAGACCTGAAAACCGAGGACATAGAACACTTCTTCGACGCCCTAGCCCAAGCCTCGAAAGCAAACATCCACATAACTGTCCTATACGGCAGCAACGAGCACCACAAAATCGAGGCGGCTATAAAGGCGTTAGCGCTGGCGTTACGACAGGCTCTAACGTCTGAGCCACGAATCGGAGATCAGGTTCCAAGCGCAAAGGGGGTTCTATAGCAATACCTCAAGTGGCAGTTGTGAATTATGGCGTGGGAAACCTGAGAAGCATCCGTAAAGGACTCGAAAAATCGGGAGCCACCGTCCAGATCACCCACAACCCAAAAGACCTGCGGAGCTCTGATGCCATAGTTCTTCCGGGCGTTGGCGCCTTTGCTCCAGCAGTCAAAAACATGGCGCCAATAACTGATGTCGTAGCTGAGGCAATGAAGAATGGAACGCCGATCCTTGGAGTCTGCTTGGGTCTTCAGCTTCTCTTCACACGGAGCAGCGAAGGCGGATCAGTCAGGGGACTGGACTTCATCTCAGGAGAGGTTGTCAAGTTGCCTGAGAGCCTGAAGATTCCTCAGATGGG
>SOJY01000039.1 GCA_004376385.1 Candidatus Bathyarchaeum sp. | reverse complement strand
TGGATGGAGTTTGGGTTACGATAACTGCTGAGTTATCAGACGCGTATTTGACCAAAAAAGAGGGAATCAACCACGTTCTAGATTGTATAACAGAGGTTTTTGGTGATGCCCCACTTTTTGTTCTTGACGTGGAAGCTAAAATGTTGTCAGTTGAAGAAGCGCGGAGGGAATCGCTTAAGGTAGCCTCTGCAAACTGGGCTGCAACAGGCTGGATGATTTCGCAGGTGATTAAAAACTGCATTGTCGTTGATGTTGGAAGCACCACAACAAGTATTATTCCAGTGATTAACGGAAAGATTGCCGCTGAGGGCAGAACCGACCTAGAAAAACTTCAGAATGGAGAACTCGTGTATTCAGGGTCGTTGCGAACAAACATTGCCACAATCATTAATGACATCCCCATTCAAGGAATAACAGCACGGGTTTCCTCAGAGATGTTCGCCCAGTCAGGCGACATACACCTGCTCCTAGACAACATAACAGAAAACGAATACACTGCTGAAACCTGTGATGGCCGCGGGAAAACCAGAAGGGAAGCCATGGCTAGGTTAGCCCGGGTCGTTTGCGCGGACATTGACATGTTGACTGAACAAGAAATCGTGGATATGGCTCAATTTGTTTACGATAAACAGGTTGAGCAGATTGCTGGAGGCTTGAAGCAGGTTTATGAAAGAATCAAACCGCCAATCCAAGAAAAGATAATGGTAGTAGTTACTGGGCTTGGCAGAAATTTTTTGGCTAGAAAAGCTGCCGAAAAATCTGGTTTTAGTGACGTTATCGATATGAGTGAATTGGTAGGTGCTGAAGCAGCTGTTGTGTCTCCTTCGGTTGGTGTTGCTCTTATGGTGGCAAGTAGTTTGGAGGGAAAAACGGTAAAATGGAAGCAGTCTTGAAGGTGGGCGGAAGCCTAGCCGAGGACCCCGCCAGCCTAGCGATGTTATGCCAAGAGTTAAGTGTTCTGGCTAAGGCTCACAAAATAGTCATTGTGCCGGGGGGAGGCGAATTCGCCGACACCGTAAGAAAGCTTGACAAAACGTATAATATCTCAGATGTGGTTGCGCATAAAATGGCTATTCTAGCTATGGACCAGTATGGATTGTTTCTGTCTGACGTCACCCCAAGTTCCTACGTTTCTTACGTTCTGAAAGAAATCAACAACTCTGTGAATGGGATGTTGCCGATTTTTTTGCCGTCGAAACTAATGTTTAGTAAAGACCCTTTGGAGCATTCGTGGGATGTAACTTCGGATACGATAGCCGCTTACATTGCGGGCGTATTGCATGCAAAGAAACTGGTTCTAGTCACTGACGTGGATGGAATTTTCTCTGAAGACCCTAAGAAAAACTTGGATACCACATGCATTGAAGAGCTGCCTGCCGAAGAGTTGCTCGGCTGGAACAAGAGAACAAGCGTTGACAAGACATTACCAAAAATTCTTCTACAGACAAAGTTAGACTGCTACGTTGTAAATGGCAGATACCCTGAGAGAATCAAGCAGATTCTAGAAAACAAAAAGACAAAATGTACTCATGTTACTGTTTAGCGGTTCTTTCACAATTTGCTGATTTCTTTAGCAAACGCCATAACTTTCTCTTTTTCAAGTTTGCCAGCTAACCGGTCTTTTTTGGTGCAAACTGCTCCTCTAACCCCAATAATATCTGCACCTAAATTGTGTACTCGTTGAATGTCTTTTATATCTAAAGAGCCAGCAAGGGCAGCTAGCAGATTATGGTTGTGTGCGTTCTTAACAAACTCTTTTAGTTGTTCGTCGCCTAGAAAATTGAACAAATTGCTCTTTCCGCTCTTAATTTTAACATCCACCAGCACACCATCAGCTTCCGCCTTATGAGCAACCATGGGAAGTTCCAGAGGGCTTACGCAGCCAACGTATCTAAAGTCAGCATAACCACAAGCAATCGTCTTCAAGCCACTGTCATACTCTTTCACAGCCTTAACCACTTCAGTCATCAGCGTCGTTGCTTCTTCAGAGGTCTTCACACCGAAAAGCCCAACTTTAACATAATCCACTCCAGAAACGGCAGCGCCCAAGGCTGCAAGAGAAGC
>SOJY01000239.1 GCA_004376385.1 Candidatus Bathyarchaeum sp. | reverse complement strand
GGTTCCTGAAAACATCCTATGTCGCGGGATTCCCATACCACTTGACCATTGAAACCGGAAACTTCTGCCCTTTACACTGTCCCCTGTGCCCAACAGATCAAGGCGCGCGCGCCAACAAAAACTGGTGAAGTCGCGGAAACTTAGACGTCAATTTTCTTGTTGGGATCGCAAGCTTATAAGCTGCAAGACTCCCAACACCCTTTACATCGTAGCCTCTCTTCTTGAAATCCTCAACAGTCCACTTGCTAACATGAGCCTGAAACGGATTACGTGCAACATGACTCTTAGGTTGCCTAAAAAAACTAGAAGGCGTTGACACTATTACTGTATCAGCAATCCTGCGAAGCTCCTCCAAAAGCTTCTCACCATGCCTCTTCGACAAATGCTCAATCGTCTCTATACACGTAGCAACACTGAATTCGCGGTCCTGAAAAGGCAATGGTGTCTGCCTCAAATCCAGACGATGAAGCTCATCATAGATAATATACTTCTCACAGAAATCAATGTAATCTTGAAAAATGTCAACTCCAACCAACCGCCTAGGAGACCTGTAAATACGCGTTATAGCCCCAACAATTCCCCTGCCGCAACCCACATCAATCAACGACACCACATCTTTAGGAATCTCCTCAAGTAACTCATGAAGAAACGGGCGAGTCCACGTGGCAACTTCTGGCTCCATAACCTACAACTCTTATTCTCTATACTCAGAGTGTCATGAAGTAAAAAGAATTGCCCTTAAACACCCAAAAAAACTATGAAAAAACCCTGTTTTTTGCTCTTTTCCACTATGTTTTCCCATAGATAGACCATTATAGACGCGTTATAAGTCCATTAAAAACGATTTTTGAAAAAAAGCTTGTCTATTTATTTTTTCCTCTAAGGTAATATTGAATAATTAAAATTGTTATTAATCCCATAGGAATAAGCGCGAATATTGGACCATCAATTTTAATTCCGAAAGGCAGTTCTAAACTTACCCGTGTACCTACACCTATAATTAGGGTAGCAAATGCCATAATCATAAGTATTAAAAAAATATTATACGTTTTTTGTCCAATTCTAAATCTGCTGAAAAGCAAGAAGATGGAGAGACTTTAAGAAACTGTGATTCCGAAATGTAATCCGTGCCTAATGAACTGCACAACAGATTTTTCTTTGCTTGTCAAATCTCCTCTAAAAACCATCTTGAGCATATATAGTAGTTTTAGGGTGTAAAGAGAGAACACGGATACACAGGGTTATATGGCAAAGTGACAGTTAAAAAACAACAAGATGCCGTGAGTTAAATGGTTGAAACGGACGCTTCAGTGAGTAGTGAGTGGTTTCCAGAAAAGCGTAAGTCACTCAAAAGAACCGCCCCGCTTTTGCTCATAGGTCTGTTGTTTTTCATTGCCTACCTCTACTTCTTTGTTGACATACCAGAAATGCTCATAATTATCCAGCAAATCGACATCTTCTACTATTCGCTGGCGATCGCAGGAGTCCTGTTAAATATGCTGGCATATTCTCTAAATTGGCAATACCTACTACGTCCCCTCTCGATCAAAGTTCCCCTCAAAAAGACTTTGTTAATCACATGGGTTGGAAACTTTGTTGAGTTCTTTGTTCCATCCGAGTCAATCGGTGAAGATGTCTGCAAAAGTTACCTTATGACGAAAGAGTCCGGTGAAAACACAGGAAAAGTTGTAGCGTCAGTTCTGGGTCAGCGAATCATGTCCATGCTAGTAACCGTGATTGTTCTGATCCTTTGCTCCCTCTCGTTGTTCATTTTACAAATCGACATTCCAGCACTCGTCTCTATTCTGATAGTGCTCATATCCGTCGGCACCGCCATTCCGCTGATCTTAATCCTTCTTTTATGCAAAAAAGAGCAGCTGAGCCATAGGTTAATCGACATGCTGCTACGATTTTCAGTTTTCGTTTCTAGGGGTCGCTTAAACCTTGAAAGCCTAAGATCTAAGGCAAAAAACGCTTTGGAGAGTTTCCATCAATCAATAGGCTTCTTAGGTAAGAATCCAAGAAGTTTAGTTCAACCAATGTTTTTTTCTATAGTGAGCTATTTCCTCAGTATACT
>SOJY01000218.1 GCA_004376385.1 Candidatus Bathyarchaeum sp. | reverse complement strand
GAATAAACCTTTTTCAGTCTTTGTCCGCGAGTTTTGCTTCTTTGATGACAAGAATGCCGCTAAGGTTCTCGTATGTTGCCTCGGCTTGGACTATTTCGATACGTTTCCTGAAGATTGGGGCATCAAGGACTAGGGATTCGTATTCGCCGCCTTCGCCAACCAAAGAAATCTGATACTGTTCATGGAGCTCCACAAGCTTCTCTAGTGTTTCGGTGTTGATTTCTTTTCCTAGCCAGCTCTTGTCGAAGCCGTAGGCGTAAACTCCCACGATTATCACCTTGAATTTGAGGTCAATCAGTTCTCTCATAATGTTCATGGGGTCTTCGTGCCAAAGAGGCGTAACCGATTCGAGACCCAGCTCATCACATATTCTCCCGATTCGTTCCTTCTGATAAGCCGATAATATCGCCCCTGACACGACTCCATCCACATCAAGAGACGAAAGCAACTTTTCGAGGTCGTCCAGTTCTTTCTCTTTTATTCCAGGGGTTTCAGCTTTCACCAAAGGAATTTCGAGTGCTCTGGAAATGTGGTCTGTTAGGTGAATGTTGGGAAAATGGAACATGTAGCTGTCAGCTCGTTTGGGAATCATTGTAGCTAGAACTTCGATGGTGTGTCCCATCTTTTGGGCTCGATAAAGAGCAAGGATCGAGTCCTTCCCGCCAGTAACTAACGCTGCCAAACGCATATTCTACACACTCGACTGTGGATTAAGTTTTCACTCACATCTTCTTTGCTTTATCCACTAAAAGCTGCACCTTCTCCTCCCACTCCTGCAACCCCTCAGGAGAAGAAGGATAATTCCTGTACAACGCCCTAATCTCCTTCATGATTTTGGCAGTAGCATTCAACTTTTTAATAAGAGACAAGCTTCCAAGCCCCTTGAAAAGCCGACTAGTCTTTTCAGTTATGTTCAGTTTCATGTCCTCGCCCATGCTAGTTTTAAGCAAGTCATCGTCCGTGATCAAATGGTGCCGCATACCATAATTCATTTCCTTGTTGGTCAACCGTTGAAGAAGCATACGGAAGATGTCAAGTCCAGCCTGTTTAGCTCCATACAACTTCATGAACACGCCCGTGTACGGCCAAAGGGCTTCTCGGCTCACGTCCCCATTCTCTAATGCTTTGATGATGAATTCTGCAGCTTTTACTCCGCCCATCATTGAGGAACCAATTCCGCCGCCGTGAATCGGATTAACTTGACAAGCAGCATCGCCAATAATGATCACCCCATTTCCCACCATGGGACTTATGGGTCTCCTTGTTGGAACAAGACCTCCACCACCAGTTAAAGCACGTGAACCTTTGAAGAGAGGCATTGACAAAATTAATTCATTATACAGATCTTTTGGGTTGGGAAAGCCTTCTGTCATGGCTACTCCTAAGCCCACGTTAACCGTGGTTGAACTTTTGGGAAAAATCCAGTAATATCCTCCAGGAACACGCTGCAAGTCAAGATAAATTTTGCAAAACCCGAGGTCAGCAATCGGCTCTTTCACCTCGCGAATTTCGCGGTAGCAAACCTCTACGTCCTCATTTTTGATTTCTGTTTCGATGCCAAGTTCTGGAGGAAGCTTCTTTCGCAAAACCGCTGAATGCCCACTCGCATCAACTACAATCTTGGCAGAAAGCGAAAGTTTGTTCCCAGTTTTGAGGTCTTTAGCTAAGACGCCGACCACATACCCATCCTTCATGACAGGTTCTGTAACAACTGTCGAGTCAATCAGTGTTGCCCCAGCATCCTTAGCATCTTTCACTAGTCTCTGACCAAAAAGCTGGCGATTAACCAAGTAACCGTGGATGCCTTTACCCTTGACGTTGACGACGGTCTCCCTGTCCGGCGAATAAACTTTGAGTCCCTCTATTTTTTGATCCAGTTCCGCTCCTGAGGGATGCGCTATGCCTATGTTATCAAAGTGATGTTTTCCTATTGCATCCCCGCAGACCTTATCGCCTATATCCTGCTCATTTTTTCTGTCTATCATACAGACCTTGAGTCCAGCTTCGGCAACAGTCTTAGCTGCCAAGCATCCGCCTGTTCCGGCGCCAACAACTATAACATCAAATTTCTTCAACGGTA
>SOJY01000212.1 GCA_004376385.1 Candidatus Bathyarchaeum sp. | reverse complement strand
CCTATGGGCGGATACTTCAATGTGGGGGACGTCATGATTTTTGTCGCCGCGCTAACTTTCAACCCGCTTATAGGCGGTGTTGCAGGAGGATTAGGTTCAGCAATAGCAGACATCATAGGATTCCCAGTGTTTGCCCTTCCAACGTTGGTCATCAAAGGTTTAGAGGGTTTACTTGCAAGTCTGATTACAAACAAGAAAAACGTTTACCGTGATGTTCTCGCCGTTGTTGCGGCTGGAACCGAGATGGTTATCGGATATTTCCTAGTTGAATTATATTTGTGGGGATTAGGTGGAGCATTGGGGGAAATTCCGGCAAACATAGCTCAAATCGCCATAGGCGGCTTAATAGGAATTCCCATCGCCCTAGTTTTGCGAAGGAGACTGCCAGAAATCCTTAGGGACTAAAATCTGTCCATAAACATTTTTACGGAGCACATACAGTTTTTTAGTCTCTATGTGTAGAACCGTTAAGGCGGACTGGTAAATCATGGTTGGCAACTTGTCAAGGGCGCCAAAAAAGCTGGAAAAGGTTCTAGTGGTTTTTCGGCGTGACGCTTTGAAGGTCAGAAAGGTTTTGGCTGCGGAGGGTTTTGAGCTTGTTGAAGAGAAGCCTGATTTTATTGTCTGTTATGGTGGGGACGGCACTGTCCTGTTCAGTGAAAGAAAGTTTCCGGGGATTCTGAAGCTTATCATCAAAACTTCAAGAGCCTGCAGAATGTATGATTATGACCTGAACGACCTGAGTATGCTTCTGTCTAGGATTAAGGCTGGCAACTACCAGATTCATACCGAAATGAAGTTGGAGACGCAAGCTAAGGGCAAAAGGCTTGTTGGATTAAACGAGATTCAGGTTCACCTCAAGCTGCCGATCTACGCGGTGAGGTTTTCTTTTTCTGTTGACGGAAAAGAGTATGATGACTTGATTGGTGACGGAGTTGTAGTTGCTACATCCTTTGGTTCCACAGGATACTACAAAGCAACAGGGGGAGAAAGTTTCGAGAAGGGCATCGGCGTCTCCTTCAACAACCTGCACAACAGGAAGGTAAGGAGCTTCGTGGTTCCCGAAGATTCAGTCATAAACTTAACGGTCACTAGGGGACCTGCATTGCTCTTGGCAGATAACAACGAGAATTTCATTGAATTGAATGCTGGGAATAGTGCATCAATCAGGAAATCTGGGAGCGTAGCAAATTTCATTTACGTTTCCCGCACATAATAGTATCCTAGTCTGGTTGTGAATAGGTTGTTGAAGATTGGGCATAGGGGAGCTAGAGCTTACGAGCCAGAGAACACCCTGCGCAGCTTCCAGAAAGCTATCGAGCTTGGAGTTGACGCAGTGGAACTGGATGTCAGAAAAACAAAGGACAATGAAATTGTTGTTATCCACAACGTTGATGTAAACAAGACCACGGATGGCAGCGGCTCGGTTAGTGAGCTTACTCTAGAGGAGATAAAGCGGTTCGTTACTGAGAAGGGCGAAAAGATACCTACCTTGGAGGAGGTGCTGGATTCTGTGGGTAAGCGGGTTAAGATTCTGGTGGAACTCAAGGAAACTGGTATCGAAGAACAGGTTTTAGGTTTGATTCGTGGAAAAGGGCTGATTGAGAACGTGGTAATCATTTCTTTTCATGAGGATGCCCTCCGGAAGGTTAGGGAGCTGGATGGTGAGGTGGCGACTGGATTGATTTACGTGAGACACAAGAACCCCATACGAGCAGCTTTGGAGCTGAAAGCCGAGTATCTGCTTTCGTTGTATCGTTTTACTCACTCCGCTAACGTCAAGAAGGCTCACGAGAAGGGCTTAAAGGTGATCGTCTGGACCATCAACAACGAAGAAGAGGTTGCTGAATACAGGAAAAAAGGCGTTGACGGCATCGCAACCGACAGACCAGACATCCTAAACACCTAAAGCACCAAACATCTTTACTCTTGCTTTTCCAGAAAAAAGCTAGTTTTCAACAATGAAGTATTATTAGTCTCCTAATATGATGAAAAGATTTCGAAAGAGCTTTTTCTTCATCTCATTATGATTATAGTTTCTTTTCATTTTTAGCATAAACGAATTGCCAAAAGAACGCTCTAT
>SOJY01000249.1 GCA_004376385.1 Candidatus Bathyarchaeum sp. | reverse complement strand
ATTAAGAATTCACTTGTTCATTCCTCAATTGCCCATGCAAGAGCCTCAGCAAACCCTTAATTCTTCCGTTTGTTTTCCTTGAAATATAAAGTTTATGTTTTATGATAAATAATAATGACAAAACTACTAAATTATTATGATGAAAAAGCAATTATGCGTGAATTTTGACATGCTTAAACAAAACACAGAAAATCTATATTGAAGGAATATTTTAATAACAAATTAAAGAGAAATAATAAAAATATGTTAAACGCTAATAAATTCGGAGGAGATGGGCAGTATATTAAATAGTAAAAAGGTCGCAGTTATTACTTTACTTGGAACATTAGCTTTTGTTTCAAACGGTTTCTTACCATCTCCTATTGATAAAATGGTTATAGGTATTCAAGCCCTATCTTTTTCATTAGCCTCATTGCTCGTTGCCAAAGGTGGAGCAACATATGCGTCCTTTGTAACAGGTCTTCTATTGAGCATTTTAAGAACGGGTTTTTTCCCGTTTAGTTTGATATTCTCTCTATTTTATGGCTTATTAATTGACGGCTTTTTTCACCTCTTCAAAGTCAATGAGGGAAACTATGTTAAATCAAAAAGATTGATTCTGCTTCTAACTGTTGCCACTGGAATCACTGGTGTAGTATCTATGTTCCTAAGTACGATGTTAAATATAATTCCAATGATACCCACAATGTACTTTGCCATAATTGTTGTGGCAATTCTTAATGGAGTTATAGCAGGGTATTTGACGGTGATAATCTGGAACAGGTATATTTCTCATCATTTTCTTTGATGAAAAGCAGTTTAGACATGGTTCCTGTTAGAGGGTAAAAAGTTAATAAAAAAGAGGGGGTAATTGTGTCCTTATATACCCGAAAAAACAAATAACCCTTAAAACAATATAAAAAATATATTAGAATTAGCTGTAATAAATTCTGATAATAAAACATTAGATCTTCAGTTTACCCAATTTCGCTTTATGGGAAATTTTGAAGTTCTCAATAATTTCAATTTACTAATTACTTCAAATACTGAGGGAAACGGGTTGTCGTTCTGGTGAAGCATGGCGGTTAACTTGGACGGACTTTGACGATGAAACAGGAATCCTGACAATTAGCGAAATAGAAAAAAACGGGTTGCCGAGACAGTTCAAACTTTCAGGAAAACTAACGTCTATGCTCAACATGCTTCCCAAAACAGGACAGAAAATCTTCGGTGAATCACAGCTTTGCTACTTCAGGAAAAACTTTATGAAACAACGAAAGCGAGTAGCCCAGAAACTTCAGAACCCCAGAATTGACAAAATAACTTTTCATACTCTGCGGCATCTCTACGGTTCGCTGGAATATTTCAAAACAAAAGACATTCTTCACGTTAAAGAAAGGCTAGGACACCGGAGCATAACATCTACTCTCATTTATACGCATTTAGTAAACTTTGAAAGCGACGTATACCACACCGCAACATCTAAAAGTTTAAAACAAGACGAAGAGTTGTTAAAAGCAGGTTTCGAGTATGTCACCGAAAGAGACGGAATCAAAATCTTCAGAAAAAGAAAGTAGCTTAGAAGTTATCAAGAAAGACGATAATGGAGACTTCATAGTTAAACACCTAGAGAGTGGGAACATTTGCACCATAGAGGATACATACGCCGAAATGTTCCCCATGTGGGCAGGCAGAATACTGATAACTGCCGCCAACGAGAAATGGGCATTAATCGCAGCAAGAACCGCAACAGGTTTCGCATCATCCATCATCATGTCACCAGCAGAAGCATCAGTAGAAGGCCTCGTTTCTCCAAAAGAAACACCGGACGGACGTCCAGGAGCCATAATCCAAATTTACCACACCTCAAGAGGCGATCTCAAGCACCAGATGAGCCTAAGAATTGGACAATGCATCATGACATGCCCAACAACAGCAGCCTTCGACGCTCTACCCAAAGCAAAAAGGAGAGTAAAAATAGGAAGAAGCCTACGCCTCTTCGGAGACGGCTTCCAGAAAAGTGGAGAAGTTGCCGGAAGGAAAGTTTGGCGTATCCCAGTTATGGAAGGCGAATTCGTGATTGAAAATGACTTCGGCATCATGAAGGCTGTCGCCAGCGGAAACATGCTCATCTTAGCGAAGGATTGGGAGTCTGCTCTCAAGGCAACGGAGGACGCTAAAGAAGCCATTAGCAAGAATGTCCGGGGAGTGATTATGCCATTCCCAGGTGGCCTCTGCAGATCAGGGTCGAAGGTGGGTTCCCTTAATTACAAGCTTCCTGCATCCACAAGTCATCAATACTGTCCTACCATCAAGAAATTGGCGCCAGACTCTAAGATTCCAGACGACGTTAACAGCGTCTACGAGATTGTAATAAATGGCTTGAACCAGAGAGTTGTGAAAACTGCGATGGGCGAAGGCATAAAGGCCGCAATCAAAGTTCCAGGAGTTCTAAAGATTACGGCTGGAAACTACGGCGGCAAGCTTGGTCCATACAAAGCATGGTTGAAAGAAGTTCTAGAGCTGGAATAATCTGTTATTGGATTATCCGTTCTAATCCACCAACTTTACGTATTCCTTGCCTTTACCTTCAGGAGAACCAACCAGAACACGGTAATGCTCTCGGCGGGTTCCCTTTTCTGTGACACGTTCAAGTTTGCCTTTAGCTTGAATAATTTCGCCGTTTTCAGCTAGACTATCATAGAGACCCTCATACGAAACGATTTCAGTAACATTCACTGACTGTGCACCATCAAGAAACTTCACGTCTTCGACATGATAGACTGCGGGAAGAAAAAGGGAATCTGTGTTGTTGCTAACAACAGCACGTATGGTTACTTGACCACATGGATGGTAGGTCTTTTCGCCGTATTCTTCTGTAACCTCGTTTTCAAGCTTAACCGGATGAATAGAAACCCATCGATTCTCAAAAAATCCGAGATTCCACTTCCGCTCATAAAGATTCAAGGCTTCCTTAGCCGTTAACGGATACTGCTCAGCCTTCTTGATGCACCAGTCTTCGAGAGCCTCTCCTTCGAGACGTTTCATGTGCAATTCAGAGCCGCGGTTTTCAGTCAAGGCTTTATGCAGTGCCCAACTGTCTTTTACACCATACACTATTATGTCAAGGTCCGAAAACGTGGGTTGATGAATATCAAGAAGAAGTGAACCCGTTACCCCAAAATGCTCCTCGGAAACACCACCACTTATTTTCTCTAAAAACCTTGTGAACCTGACCAGTTTCTCTTGTAACGAATCCAATTGCGAAGCTTGCCTCAGCTGAGCCAACTTCTGTTCTGGCTTGAAATGCTCCTTTATGCTACGGTGAGGAACAGCAGTGAGGGTTATGTTATCCACAGGAGAATGAAACAAATAATGGGGGTAGTTTCTCTCAAGATAGTTGAAGGTTTCCAGCAGATTCGCAATTGTGTATTTCTGCAATATTCTGCTAAATTTCTTTTCGCCGCTTCCCCAAACACCGGACTCTGATGGCACATACTTGATGTAGGAGATGACCCGTTTGGGCGGATGTAGTGGACCAACTACACAAAAAAAGAGTCCTTCTCTGGTTTGAATGAAATCGCGGTCCCTGAATCCTCGCATATTCTCACCAGTCTCGAAAAGAGATTATTATACTTAACCGAAAAGAATTTTGTCTTTAGACATAAGCAAAATACGCTAGTGCTATGGCCATCGCGTCGTACAGTCCATACATCCACGCTGAAGCTGCAGTATTTCCATCAGTTTTCTGCCAAACATAACCCAGAAACAGGCTAACAACAGTTACTGGAATAACAGATCGAAAAGAATTGAGTCCATGTAACAACCCAAACAAGATAGAGGCAATCAACAGTCCTGCTGTTTTCGCTTTCCAAAAGGACTGATTTTCCATCCCGAGTCCCCTACCAAACTGAATAGCAATAAATATTCAAGTTTTCTATTAACAGTTGCCTCTTTTCCAGGCCCAAAAACAAGTTAACTGGCATCTTTGTTTGTCTGCTTCTAGCTAAAAGGGGTCAGATAATTGCTGTTGTAGTCAAAGAGCGAGCATTTTCATGAATGTTTGTTCAGTAATCACCTGTTAAAAGTTAATTTTCTTCAATTAAAGCAAAATATTTATATGTAAAAACGTAATATTTTCAGGTTCTATTGAATAAAGGTGTATAGCATGGGAGCTGCAGAAAAAGAAGACATTTTAGCAAACGTAGATGAAGTAGCTGCTGAACTACGGAATCTACTCGAAAAAGCTGTGAAGAAAAACTTGACAGAGGATATGCTCTTTTCTGGGGGCATAGACACAAGCATTCTAGCAACCATAGTATCAGAACATGTTCGAATTAGGGGCTTCACTTGTGCATTCAAACAAGCTGACGCATTGGACGTTAAATATGCTAAGCTGATGGCTAAGCAACTGAATATTGAACATTACATGAACCCATTCGATGAAGACGAAGTGTTTGAAGCAATCCCAGATGTTGTCAAAGTTTTGGGGTCCTTTGATCCCATGGAGGTCCGCAACAGCATAACTATCATGATCGGACTGAGGTTTGCTAAATCTTACGGCTCAACCAAATTGATTACTGGGGATGGAGCAGATGAACTTTTTGCGGGATACCACATGTATTACCGTCATGTGGGAAACAAGGAGAAGTTAAGCGCTATGTTGAAGAAAATGTGGGGCATAATGGCGTTTTCCGCGGTTCCTTTAGGCAAAAATTTGGGCATTGAAGTGAGACAGCCTTTCTTGGATCCAGATGTTAAAGCGTTTGCCATGAACTTGGACCCCCGATATAATGTTCAAGAGGAGAGAGGAGAAGTTTGGGGCAAATGGATTCTCCGCAAAGCTTACGAAGATGTGCTTCCGCCAGAAGTCAGATGGAGAGACAAAAACCCCATTGAAGTTGGTTCTGGCACCACGATTCTTCCTAAATTTATGGCAAAGAAGATCTCTGATTCAGATTTCGCAGCGAAAAAGAAAAAAATTCTAGAAACAGACAAGGTTACAATCCGCGACAAGGAACAACTGGTTTACTATGAAGCGTACAGAGATGTTGTAGGTGTACCTCACCCCAAAGATCCAGATGCTAGAATATGTCCTCAATGTAACTCTAACGTCGCCGAAAACGCTGTTGTATGCAGAACTTGTGGAGCGTATCCCATTACAGCAAGTGGCAGATCAATAACTGCCGAAAATGCTTACTCGGACAACTAAATTCGTGGCTCCACCTTTTTTTGTGAGCCACAAACTTTGTGGGTTAATCCACATTTTCTTTTTTTAGTTCATAACATTTCAGGAAATGTTTAAAGGCGATAATAGTCTGCAAAGTTTGCTGTCTTTACGTTGAGGATGAACAACATGGTAACAAAAGATTGGATTCCCAGAGACGGCGAAACCCTTCTCACTAAAGAGGGCTTCATCTTCTACGTATTTGGATACGAGCACCCAGAAAATCGGGTTTTCGCATTTCTAAAATATATTCCATCTAACTTGGCGCATCATTTTCCTATACGTTTCCTTAAACAGAAATGGAACCTTGAAAACATAGAACTCTCCAGACCCGAAAAACTCTACACCGCGCAAAACTATCAAAAATTTTTGGTAACGTTTCGAAAAAATTTTCCGCATTACCTGTATTGCTGTCCGTTCAGGGGTAAAGAAGTTTTGAGCGTTCCCTTAGACCAAATAAAAAGAGTGTATTTGCCAAGTGAGTGTCTACAGGCGATATTTGAAAAAGAAATGAAAGACGCTTTGCAGAAAGAAACTGTGGAGCTGGTTTCTCTTCTCTCAGAAAAATCGGAAGTGCCAATCCAAGAGTTTGGAATCCATGGGTCTGTTGGCTTAAATATGCATTCTGAATATTCTGACATTGATCTTGTGGTTTACGGTTCCGAGAACTTCAAAAAGTTAGAAAGTGTGGTTAACAAGCTTGCAGATGAAGGCGTGTTCACGCATGTTTTCACCAAAAAGATTGATCACGCAAGGAAACATCGGGGACGCTATAACGATAGACGTTTCGTGTACAATGCTGTGCGAAAATATGAAGAAATAGATGCGCAGCACGGAAAACTGAAGTACACTCCAGTTAAGAATGTTAGTTTCAGTTGTGAAGTTGTTGACGACAACGAAAACATGTTCCGACCAGCAATTTACCCAATCAAGAATTATCAACCAGAAGATTCGGCGTCAGAACTACCGAATGAGATGGTTCCAGCAAGGGTGTTATCTATGATTGGGTACTACAGAAATGTGGCTCGACAGGGAGATGTTGTTAAGGTTTCGGGAACGTTAGAAAGGGTAGAAAACGTTGAAACTGGCGAACAAAGTTATCAGGTTGTTGTGGGCACGGCTACACGCGAAAAAGAGTATCTTGAGCCAATTTAATGTTGATTGTGGAGATGTTTGGGTCGTTGAAACTCCGAGACCGTGACGCCATACTCACCAAAGAGGGCGTAATTTTTCGGGTTTACGGTTACATTCATCCTTCAGGCGCTTATGTTTGTGACCCAGAATATGCGTCAGCAAACATCTTCAAGTCCACTAATCCTAGGGCTAGGAGAGGCGAAAATGAGCCTCTTTACTACAAATTTTTTGCAGACGAAGGACTAAATCTTGTTCTAAACAATTTTCCTCAATACACAATTTTTTACGAACCATTACAGAAATGTCTGGTAGGCGTAAACGAAGACGACATAACAGAAGCCCGTAAACCAGATGTTGGATTACAACAGTTGCTTGCAAAAGAACCTGAAGACACGCTAGTAAAGGCGTTGCATGATTTGTTTACGCGGGTTTCGTCACAGTCAGGCTTGACAGAAAAAGATTTTGGAGTGTTTGGCTCTCTTCTGCACGGTTTTTATCATCCCAACGTTTCGGATTTAGATTTTATCGTTTACGGCAAAGAAAACATGAACAAGCTCTGTGAGGCACTAGAAACTCTTTACAGGGAAGACCCTTCTTTGCGAAACGAGTTTGATCACATGAAGGCTGTTGAGTCGAAAGATTGGAAGTTTGTGAATTACAGTTTGAAGGAGTATCTTTGGCATCAAAGAAGAAAGATGATTTACGCTTACTTTGATTCTGAAGATGCGGGAAGAGTTGTTAAAGCAGAGTTTGAGCCCGTGAAAGACTGGAAAGAAAATGTTAACGAATACAATCCGTTCACGCGCGTATTTCATGTGGGCTGGATTAAGGCAGTAGCTGAGATAACTGACGATAAGGATGCACCATTTATTCCGTCAATCTATCAGGTTGACGTCCGCGATGTTCTGGAGGGACCAAAAGTTGATGACATCAAGCGGATATTCTCGTATATGGAAGAGTTCAGGATGCAAGCGAAGAAGGGTGAACAGGTTTTGGTTGAAGGAAACCTTGAGAAGGTCGTAGATGGAACCAACGTGTTTCACCAGATTACATTAAGTTATGGTCCCCGCTACTACGAACAAACCTTAAAGGTCATCAAAACGTAGATGCTAAACCGTTTACACCCCTAACTGAAATAATATTTGGCTAATCTTTTTCCATTTACAACCTTATCGTGGAAATTGGAAGCAATT
>SOJY01000037.1 GCA_004376385.1 Candidatus Bathyarchaeum sp. | reverse complement strand
TTTTTTTAGTTTTTCACAAAGCTTGTTTCTGATTGGTTTTTTGAAATTAAGCTTGGAAACGGTTTACCTCACGATAGGAATAGATGGGAAAAGATAGGAATAGATGCAGAAAGATACAAAAAGATAGGAAAAGATACGAAAAGATGGCAATCGACTGCAGCCTTATTGGAGAATACGGGTTTTCCCTTGTTGCAAACGTGCACATACTCCTCAACTGCAGGTTCCCCTACCCAGGGTGGTCATGGCTTGTGTCAGGTTTATTCTTGGGTTTTGTTTCTGTTTTGTTATCTGTTTTATGTGTGTGTGGTTTTGTCTTAGAGACAGCAAGAATTTTTGTATGTACAGATATGTAGAAGAACAGTCGCAAGGATTCGCACTATTAATTATCTCTTCATAAACATTTAAAATACTGCATCTAAGTTAAGATTGGCGATTGGATGACCGTCTTTGCCGACGCTATAACATATTTTACCTACTGTCCTCTCTGCTATACGCATGGAAGCGTCGTTGCAATAGAGAGCGAATGGTATGGGTTGGGCGGAAAAGACTACCTCTGTTGCAGACACTGTGGTGCGAAATGGCATATTAAACGTGGTAAATGGGCTAAACTCGAAAAAACAAGCATTGATGGTAAAGGGAGCAAGTTTCTAGGAGAAAAATACAAACTCGAATACTGGCAAAAAATGGCACTCGAAGGACGCAAGTCAATTAAGGCTCAAATGACGACATGAAAGATTGCTCTCATTTTCCTCTGAAATTCTAATTAGTTCTTTTTAGTTCTGCTATGACTTTGCACATTTGCCACATTTAATCAAGTTATTTTGAAGTGCACTAATGTCCATAGATGAATTCTCTCAGTTCAAGAACCTTGACTGGAGCCAGAGCCCCTAGGTTGTCTTCCCAACAAACGATGAGGTCGCATCCTTTCGGATCATGATCAAACTTGCCACTTGGTTCCTCAAACTCTATCCTAACTTCTTTTCCTTCCTCGTTTATTGCTATGCAATCAGGAAATCTGTTACGTATCACTTTGAGAATAGGAAATCCCAACTCTCGATGCACTTTGGAAAACAAGCTAACAACTCCACTTTCGGACTTGGGGTCATCTATACCTAGTATTTCTGACTTGATATTCTTGTACTGCCTACGTGTTAGTTTGATAGCCGTTCTTCCATGCAAGGAGAGTAAGCCATGTTTTTTAGGATATATTTCAATGGGGAAACCCATTGGTGAAACATGAATAGGCTCAATGTCATATACGTAATGTTGACCTGCTTTTCCATCCCATAGTCCTTTCTTGGAAAGATACATCACAGAAACAACTTTGAAGATTCCTACAACTTTTCTGTTTTTCGCATAATAAATGATCCTATCTTCGCTTTTGATTCTCCTGAAAATCTTGTCCCTCTTTGCTTTTCTTATGCTGTGCCCGATCTTGTCTGGATGCTTTTGATAAGACCACAAATCATGTATTATAAACCAATAATTAGTCATATCAGAGTTTATGCAGTATTTATATACTTAACTATTTCTCATATTTAGAAACTTCTAATGGTTCATACACATAAATAAGAAGACTTTCGGCATCTCTAAGTCGCTTATAGGAATGACTCTTCTCAACAGGATAGCCAAGTCGCACTTTGACATTGCTTATAACTTGAGATAACCAATACATATGTTCGGAAAGTCTTTTGCTAAAATCTCTACGGTAGGTCATACCGATGTAGAATATTTTCTGAGGGTATTTTCCCCATTTTCGAGTAATCATAGAGCCCAGAATCCTCATGTTCATAGAAATATTCTAAAACGGTATCGATCTTGTATGGTCCGTGCCATTCAACTTTAACTTCTTCCAAATTAGGAACCTCTTTCTTCCTAAACGTTCTTTCTAGATAACACAGAAGTTTCTTTCTTGAAACTGCGAAACGGATATAATCACGTTCAAAACGCTTATATTTTGTCCGCTTTAAAGAGGTTAAAACTGCAAGGTGAGACCAAGCTTTAGCCTAGCGATTGAGCAGGCATCAAACTCTTTTCGTTCTAGAATTAAAAGCCTATCGGAGAATGATACTGTTAAGTTTGGTGACCCATAAAGAAAATTATTTAAACTTCGGTTGATTACTTAGAGTATCTATCGTTAAGTAAAACCGTCGGATTTTAAGCAATTTGCTACCTTATCTGGCCAATCGCAGATGATTTGAAACTTCTTTTTAATCCGTTTCGTTATTTCCCCCCCTCAGAATTATTTGGTGAAAAATGGTAATCCGTGGAGGCAAGATACATTCTTATGTTTGGGCTCAATATGCGTTTGTAATTGTTCAATAGAGATATAGCTTCACAGAGAATTTCGAGTCTAGAAAAGGCAAAAGAAGCAAATAGCACATGCGAACATATCGTGGATTTGAAAAGACTATGACAGCTTCAGAGCTCACAATAAGGCTGGCACTACCGAAAGAATGGAAGTTCATCGTGGATTTCTTTGATGAACACCTGCATAATATGTATCATGATCCGGGATTTCTGCCTTTGCAGATGATCCGTGATAAGATTGACAGGGGAAACTGTGTTATTGCCGAATCAGAAGAAGGAATTCTAGGCGTTGCTCTGACCAATGGCAAAACACTTTGGAACCTTGTCATACATAAGGAATACAGAAATAGAGGAGTTGGGACGAAACTACTCAAATCAATCAATCCCAGGTATGTACGGATCAAGTACAAAGGAGGTCTCCCTGACCCGACTAATTTCTACGAGAAGAATGGCTATCGCCCATTGGGACTTGTTAAGTCAGCGGTGACAGGAAAGAAGACAATTCTACTTGCTGAGCGTGTGGATGAGCAATAGTATACATGTATGAGAGGTGTGGACGATTATATTTGTATCCTTCCTCGATAGAATGACTAACCAATACAAATCGACTAAGGATCATATACCGAGTATTAAATTGCGAGGGTATGAAAGGGTTGGCTATCCTGCACCAGAGTTGTTTGGTGTCAGACTTCCGGTAAATCTGCTGACCTTTAATCTCTGCAAAACTCAACGCGATGTCTTCTTGCATGTTACTGGTCATAGCATGCCTGAAACATGGGAGAGATACTATGGGCGCGTCATTCACACGTTATATCAAGAAATATTGAGTAACATTCTGAAGATCGTGGGAGCAAACTCGATAGGTTCTCTTGATTTAGGATCTAGCTTGACCAATCTGAGAAACACCATTCTGGCAAGTTCGCTCAGAAAGCATCGTGATGTCTTGAAAAAGGTCAAAGCACTCTTTGAGTCATCAGAGCTTGAAACGCTTCAAGCCAAGCTTAAATCAGACATGGAAAAGATATTCTGCTATGAGAAAGGGCTCTCATCTGCCCTTGTTAACTTTGAGCTTTCGAGTTTATATAACCAATCATCTGGGAATCCGTTGTTCCAAAAAACATTTGCGTTGAGCGCGGGTGAATCTTACAACGCACATGTGCTTGGTTTCACGAATCCCGTCACACCAGATTTTCGATACAAGAATGATGTTGTTGGCGACATCAAGACAGGACCCTGGCGAGATTACTACTACCATACTCTTACTGCCTATGCTCTTTCTATCGAGGCTCACACAAGGTCGCCCGTTGACTGCGGAATAATTCTGCATGTTCAGATTTTGGATAGAACAGTCCCAATTCATGAGCTTGCCAGATTCGAGGTAATCGATGATTTCAAGAGAAAGAGGTTCTTAATGATAAGAGATGAAAAGCTTCGAGTGGCAAAGGAAAAAGTGGACCCTGGTCGGCCTGTTTCTTCAAAGGAGTGCGAGGGATGCGGGTTTTATAATCATTGCTGGGAGGATCAAATGTGACACGTGAAATACCAGCTGTCAAGACGAGACCTAAATATCTTCCTTGCATTCTTGAGATCGTTAATCGCAATACTGGAAACTACCAGGCGATGACCAAAGAACTACATCAGTTTATATGCGCAAAAGGCGGCAGACGCAAGCTTCCATCCGTCGAAAACGCTGTAAATATGACACTACCCACTTTAAGACTACTACGCCTTGCTAAGGGCAACGAAAATGAAACACGTCTCTCTGTTAGAGGTGAAATCATGCTGAGGAATTCTCAGAATGAGGAAGGGGCAATCGTCGATTCGAAGTTCCGTAAGATCTTTGCTATCCATGTTCTCGGATTAGAGAAGAGATACTATGTGCCAGTCGTAGATATCGCCCAGAGATTGGGAAAAAATGTGCAGGATGGATTAACATTTCTGGAGAAAGACTTGTTGGAAAACATTAAGACAACATATGGCGAAGAGGTAGCTATATCGGACCGCCTTAAGAAGTGGCTAAGCTACTTACGGTTCATCGGCTTCATCCACAAGATTAGGAATCGCCTCTATCAAGTTCGCGACCACCAAATAAGGGCTGCAACAGCCAAGGATGTAAAGGTGCCTAGGAGCAAATTCCGACAGGAGTTGATAGAGAATTATGAAAGATTATGTTCCGATATCGAATCTCCATATCTGCCAATTCCAGATTTAAGGGAATCTGTGTTGAGAGCATTCGACGGAAAGCTTTGGGACGAGGATTTCGACGTTATGTTGAGAAAGATTAAGAAGGAGGATCATAGATACGTAATTAGCTTCGCAGAACCGATGTATCCCAAACGTGGTGGTCTTCGCCTTGATGGAAGTTACTACTATTACATTATAATTCGTGATAAGGAGGAAGAGTGATGGCTCTCGATTTTAGTAAATTTGGCTTGCATTCACCTCCGTTCGAAACATATAATCACGATTATGAGATGGCTGGTCGTGAGAACGAATGGGCTGCACTGACAGAAACGATCCAAAGATACTTTGAACGTGGAGGATGCCAATTCATAGTTCTTCTGGGCGCCTATGGCCAAGGTAAGACTTACACTGTGGTTAGGGTATACAACAGATTCAAAGAGGAATTTCCTAAGACCCTGGTTGTGAAAACAATTAGAGGCCACCCTATTAGAGCTATGGAGGCTGAACCGAGGACAACTCTATTTGGCATCAGCCTGGTTCAAAAGATTTTCTTCGCTCTAGGATTGCAGAGATTGCGAGAGATTGTGGCTAAGGTCGACCAAAACTCTTTGTCACAGATAAAGCACAGAGATAGTAGAAGATTGTTTGGTGCTCTTGCTTCGGATGAAGATGATGTAGCGCAATCAGCCTTCTATTTGTTGACAGGAGAAGCTCAAAGAGGGGATGCCGGCGTAGTTGGCATAGGGCAAATGATCCGAAGTAGCGAGAGAGCCCTAAGAATCTTATACGAGCTTCTACGTCTGATAAGATTATCTGGTTATCTTCACATGCTTGTACTACTGGACGAGTTTGAGTACCTTATTGGAATGCGGAGTGAAAGACAGCTAGGCAAGGTTTTGGGAACATTTAGAAATATGTTTGATGAGATTGGCGCTCGATATTCTGAAAGCAAAGGGTCTATGGCGTCAATAGTTATTGTATTTGCAATTTCTCCTGAAGGGTGGGAGAGACTAGTACAACTAGAAAGAGAATCCATCAAGACTGGGGGTGGGGGTATCGCCCCGTTTATGCAGCGTCTGAGGCCAGATTTTCGTATTGTTCTTCAACCATTCTCTCTGGAGGATACCAAGGAGCTCTTCAAGATTAGACTCTCTAAACATAGAACCCGTCCTTTGGAAGATCCGTTCTACCCTTTCACAGAAAAGGCTGTTGCACATCTCCACGAGGTAGGAAATAAGACCCCGCGGAGGATTCTTCAGTTGGCAGGAATCGTGTTGGAGGATGCTATACTAGGAGAGTTGCCAAAAATTCGCCCGAAAGACATAGAGCGAATTCTCAAAAGGTATCCACTGCCTTTGGGGGGCTCGCAGATTAGAAAGAAAAGCACACGCTGAGACTATGGTTATCTTGTAGATAACAAATATGTTTCTTATAAGTTCAGGCAGTGTTTCGGAATTTGGAAACAGTTTTGAAGAAAGATTTCTTGTGCGTGCGCAAAGCGCTAAAGCTAACCTTTTCTACTGCGCACGCCTTTCTGATGTTCGAAGTTGTGGCTCTCTAGCTAACATAAGGCGATAGTCTAATTTGTCTAGATATATATTAATTGCTATGAGGTCTAAATAGCCTAAAATTGCGCTTCTTTTTGTTTCATTCCATGTTGGTTTAACGATTAGGTTACTATGGTTAAATGGCTCCATGATTTTCAACGTAGAGAATGAAAATGCATGCATGTCGATGGGAGCTATAGGGGGGAGTCAAGAACCTCGTATGCATCACCAGCAAGTCGCCAGAAACATTCAAAAATATCTTTCCCTACACTTTTCGGAATTAAAGACTTGTCACAAGTCACCTACGTGAGTTGAGGTATAATGTCCACCTTTTTGCGACAATATCCACCTTTTTAACATTGTTTTTTGGATTGTAGACAGGACTTATCACAATACGAAAAAAGCATGTAGACATTGCTTTATTTGTTGAAAGGAGCTTAGATTGAGGTTCTTTTGTAGACATTTGTTCTCCCCCCCGCATTTGTCCGCAGTGTCTGCATCTAAGCGGACGTTTATTGTTGTTTCTATGTTAAAAACACGTTTCTTGAATGTTTATTACAAATTGAAACAACGTATTAGGTAGGAAGAGAAAGGAGGTGATACAACGGATGTTTAAGAAAAAGCAAGTTTTGAGTTTGATAAGTATTGCAGTAATATCTCTCCTCATCGGAACTGCACTTAACGTTATGACTATGGCTACAGATGGTGGCAACCCTTTTGACAATATCTGGGAAGCCATAGATGAATTGAATCAAACCGTAAAATCTTTGAACCAAACCATAGAGGAGTTGAGAACTCAGATACCAAAGAAACTAAAGGTAATGACTACTACTGACTTAATGGATACGTGGTTGGAATTAGGATACTACAAAGGCGACTTCTATGAGTTATTCACAGATGTAACTATTCCTGAAGGAACCACAGTTGTAGCTATTGGAACGCTCTCTGCGCAACTATGTGCATCTGACGCATGGATGGAACTCAGACATAGGACAAACAATAGTTACAGTGAAACCCGCGTGTTAAGATATATAAATAGCCCAGAACCGATGCTCATAGAAATACATCATCCATGGATAAACCTAACAGCTGGAACCTACACCTTCGCTTTAGAATGCAAGACCACAGGAGTACAATCTCAATTCATTAGTTCAGTGAGACTCACATTAGTGATTATTCCTTAAGTGAAAGATTTGAATACAATATCAAGCATAATTAAGATACTAAATACTCAACTATTCCAACTTGAGGGGAACGGAGCCATTATAACGACACATGACTGAGGAAATGTTTTGATTTTTCATTGCAATGTTCTGGACAGCGGACAGACACACCTGCCTAAAAAGCTGTTCCTCACCGCTAAAAAGTTAACAGCGTTCTGGCCTACAAAACGTATAAGAACAAACGCCGTAAAATGCTACACATTAACAATAGGCTTGGTGCGGCAAGTGTCAGAACGATATGCGTACATTCTTATGGACAACGAAAAATGGTGGAACCGACTCTGCAACCAAAATAGA
>SOJY01000209.1 GCA_004376385.1 Candidatus Bathyarchaeum sp. | reverse complement strand
AAGACTGGCTAGTTTGGGCAAGCACGCCATCGAAGTCAAAGATTATCTTCTCTATTCTACGAAGAGGCTCTTCGGCGTCTTCTCTCAGGTATATCCGTCTTTCCTTGTTCAATAATCGGTAAGACATGCTGCTTATTCCTCCAGAGCCTCCTTTAGGGCTGAAACGAAAGTTTCGTTCATGTTTCGGGTTCCAACAGTGACCCTTATGCAATTCTCTAGGAGAGGCAAGTGCCCCCTGTCTTTCACTAGCACATTTCTGTTTTCCATTCTCTCAGTAACAACTGCAGAAGTGAGATTGGTTTTGGTTACTTTGAAGAGGATGAAGTTTGCATCTGAAGGATACGAGCTTACTCCATCAATCTGCTGTAGGTTCTTCATTAGCCATTCCCGTTCGTTGACTACAAGGTTGATTTTTTCTTTGAAGTAGCTCCAGTTCTGCAGCGCCAAAACTATGGCTTGCTGAGTTACTGAATTCACGTTGAATGGACCTACTACCCTCTGAACATATTTTACGACGTGTTTGCTTGAAACAAGATAGCCGAGACGAAGCCCAGCCAAACCGAACGCCTTCGAAAAGCTTCGCAATACAGCAAGATTGTCATAGTCTCTGATCCAGTTGATGACCGAACCTGTAGCGAAGTCAGCGTATGCTTCATCCACAACCACAACACCCTTGAATTCCTCCAAGAGCCGCTTTATGTCCGACTCTCGAAACTGGTTACCTGTGGGATTGTTTGGAGAACAAACGAAAAGCAGGCGCGTATCCTTGTCTGCCTTCTTCAATATGGCGTCAACATTCAAGCTGAAGTCTTTCTTAAGCATAACTGTGACTTTTTTGCCTCCATACAACTCCGCAAAGAAAGTGTACATTGGAAACGTTGGCTCAACAACCATAACCTTCGAGCCTCTTCGAACAAACACTTTCATAAGAAGATCCATGATTTCATCTGCACCGTTCGCCACAGCGACTTCAGACTCGCTGAAGCCCAGAAAGTCTGAGATGGCTTTGACGGCTAGGCTGCCTCGGGGTGGAGGGTAGGCACGAACATCGATGCTTCGGCAGGCATCAAGCAACAGTTTTTCTACAGCTTCGCTTGGTATGGCGAAGTTCTCGTTCAGGTTCATCTTCACGATCTTTTCGTCAGTTTTTCGCTCAAGGATAGTTTTGACTTCGTAGCATGAAAGGTCTATGACTTCCTTCTGAACCAGTTTTTTGATTTTCATTTTTCTTTCTCCTCTCTTATTGAGACAGACTTTGCGTGGGCGTCGAAGCCCTCCATTTCGGCGATGGTGACTGCAGTTTCTTTCAGGTTCCGGTAGCCTTCCTTGCTGCACTGGAGAAAGTTCATCGTCTTAACGAATGCTCCAACTGTGAGCCCTGAGTAAATTTTTGCGTAGCCTGCCGTGGGAAGGACATGATTCAATCCGGACGAGTAATCGCCAAACGATACTGGCGAGTAGCCGCCTAAGAAGATTGCTCCAGCGTTTCGAATCTTGCTGAACACTTCATTGGGCGCTTTTGTTTGGATTTGCAGGTGCTCGGGAGCTATCATGTTTGCTATTTCTATTGCCTCATCTATGTCTCGGACGGTTACAATTAGTCCTCCTTTTTGGAGGGAAGACTTGATGATGTCTATTCTGGAGAGGGACTTCATCTGGCTGTTAACTTCGTCTTTAACTGCTGATGCTAAAGTTTCGGATGTGGTTAGGAGAATCGCCCATGCTTGTGGGTCGTGTTCTGCTTGGGCAAGAAGGTCAGCGGCAATGTAGGATGCGTTGCCTGTCTCGTCTGCGATTACTAATACCTCGCTTGGTCCAGCTGGAACGTCTATGGCAACATCCCTGTTTACTTCCAGTTTTGCGGCTGTCACGAAAACGTTTCCTGGACCAACAATCTTATCCACAGCTTGTACCGTACCTGTACCGTAAGCCATGGCGGCTATTGCCTGCGCCCCCCCAACCCTATACACCTCACTCACTCCCGCAATATCAGCCGCAACAAGAAGAGCAGCATTAACGTCTCCACCTTTTCCGGGCGGAGAACACACAACGATCTTTTCAACTCCAGCCACCTTTGCTGGGATAGCACACATAAGCACCGAAGAGGGATAGGCTGCTTTTCCTCCAGGAGCGTAAACGCCAACAGACGCTAAGGGTCGAGTGACTTGCCCTAGAGTTACTCCGTCGGCAATTTGCATTGTCCACTTGGCTCTGAGCTGTTTCTTGTGGAAGCTTGCGATGTTATCTGCGGCTTTCCTCAAAGCGGTGATTTGTTTTTGTTCCAGCTTCTTGTATGCTTCCTTGATTTCTTTGTCGGTAACCTTCAGTTTTGTTGGGTTTAGGCGTACCTTGTCAAACTTTTCTGTATATTCCAGAAGGGCTTTGTCGCCTTCTTCTTTGACGTCATCTATTATTGTTCTAACAGTGGAAACAATTGAGGATAAGTCAGCTTTTCCTCTATTCACGAGTTGGTTAAGTGCTTCATCCTTGAATTCTTTGGATGATACGATTCTCATTTTTGTTCATGCCTCTCCTCGCAGTTTGGACTGTAGCTCGCTGATTTCCTTCTCAAAGGTTCTATATGCGATTTTGTTGCAGGCTAGTCTACTTGTTGTGTCAAGGATCGTACCGATTACCCTAAGTTTGTTTTTTCGCAATGTTTCGCCGCTTGAGGTTATGTCCACAATTATCTGTGCCAAACCCAGTTTCGGTGCGAGTTCTGCTGTTCCGCTGACCTCAAGGACTTCTACTTGTTTTCCTTGTTTTTCGAAATATTTTCTGGTGATGTTTGGAAATTCGGTTGCGACCCTTGTCAAAGCAGGAACGTCGTTTACCCTGTTGATTGGTGAACTTTCTGGTACAGCAACGACGAGAGTTGCCTTTCCGAATTCTAGGTCCAGTAATTCGAGAACGTTTGCTTCTCTTTCGAGTATAAGGTCGTGGCCGGTGATGCCGAGGTCTACGGCGCCGTAGTGGACGTAGACTGGAATATCATTGGCTCTGGCGAAGATTGCCTCATATCTTGGGTCTGAGGTCTTGGAAACGTAGGTTCTTTCTTCTTCCAGTATTGTTATGCCTGCCCGAGCTAACGCATCCATTGTCGGTTGTTTAATGCGTCCCTTGTTTGCTATTGCTATTCGGATCTTCTTTTTCATTTTAGGGTTGACCTCCGAGGTCTCTCAGGAACGTTTTGAACGTTACTTTTTTTGAAGTGCTTGCTTTTATGTCGTAAACGGTTACGGGAGCCTCGAGTGACGAATCAACGGAAACCACGTAATCTGTTTCCATGATCTTTCCATATTCTATTGTTTTTTCGAGGCTTCTTCTTGTTACTTCCAGTGAGGCGATGACTCCTGCTTCACGAAGAGTCTTAACTGCCTCTACTGCAGTGTTCCTGAATTTGGATGCCACAATAACCTTGGTTCTCGTATTTTTTGGGATTTCGAAGCCCTGTGCTGTGAGGGCTTGGAGGAGTTTTCCGATTTCCAATGCGAAGCCTGTTGCTGGGAGATCAAGTTTTCCAAATTTTTCGATGAATTTGTCGTATCTGCCTCCGCTGCCGAGTGGAAGACCTAAATTTGGAACAGATGCCTCGAACACCATTCCTGTGTAGTATTCGATCTTTTTTGTTAATGAAAAATCGAAGAAAACCATGTCCTCTACTTTATAGTCATTTAGGGTTTCTTGCAGTTCGGCTAGGCTCTCTAACTGCTTGTTTGCCTTATCATATTTTGAACCGCTTAACGAAACAGAAGAGAGTTCATTTAATGTTCTGCAGCAGGAAAGCTCAATGAAAGCTTCTCTCAGGTTTGAGGGGAAACTGTTCTGTTCCATGAGTTTTTTTAGTCCCACGGAGTCTCTACACGCTAGGAGAGCCTGAATGGCGACTTTTTGTTGTTTATCTATTTCTGCTGTATCTAACAGGTCTTTGAGGAGGCTGGCGTGACCCAAATCGATTCGTACTTCCTTCAAGCCAACTTGTTTGAGAGAGGATATGAGTAGGGCCAGTATTTCTCCGTCAGCTTCAGAGGTGTTGCAGCCGACAAGTTCAACTCCTGCTTGGCAGAACTCTCGTTCTCTGTTGAGGTAAGATTGGTTGTACCTGAAAACGTTGTTGACGTAGAATAGGCGGATTGGCTCTGGTGCGGATTGCATTCTGGTTGTCACGATTCTGGCGACTGGCGCCGTCATTTCGGCTCTTAGTGCCAAAAGTTTTCCGTCGAAGTCTTGGAACTTGAACATGGCGTCGACCAGTTCTGATCCTACGCCTGTGGATAGTGTTTCGACGAATTCGATGGTGGGGGAGCGGACCTCACGGTAGTCCCATAGTCCAAAATTTTTTCTTAGCTGGTATTCGATGTAACTGTATTGTTTGACTTCGTTAGGTAGGATGTCTCTTGTTCCTTTTGGGGTGTGTAGTCTTGTGAATGTTATTCCTCCTTTGCATCGTTTTTCCTCCGTGGGTAATTAGTGGGTTGAAACCCATATTCCACACATCTTATATAAAGGTTTCCGGAATGAATAATGGAGACCAAACAACATGCGAATGACCGAGATAGTTCGAGTAGACTCACGAGGAAGAATCACAATGCCCTCATCTATTCGTGAAGCCGTGAGGCTCTCAGAGGGAATGTACGTCATGTTGATAGCTGATTTAGACGAGAAAGATATTCGGATCACCCCCTTCGCCGACCCTGAAGCAAAACTGGTTGAATTAAGCATCGCCTTCTCAGACATTCCGGGTGCTCTCGCAAAAGCGGCAAACATCCTAGCAAAGCAAGGAGTTGATCTGCTATCCAGCGAATCTAGGACTCTTCGGAGAGGAAGATCGGCTGAGTGGGTTGTCGTCGCCGACGTTTCAAGATGCAAATGCACGCTGGAAGAACTTGAGCGCCAAATAGTTGCTGAGGGAGCTGCGAAGGAAGTGAAGTTCCGACGTTACACCTAGGAATTCTGTTATGAGCGTCTAACCAAGAAAGTTACTTCTCAATGGAGTTACGGACTATGGAAGAGAGGGTCTATGCGTTGTTCGGAGTTTTTGGACCCTTACTAGTTTACATGTCCATCATAGTGTCACTGGTTCTTTCGCCATGGTTCAGTTGGGAAAGTAACGCCTTAAGTGATCTCGGACACGCAGTTAACAGCGATGTCGCTTCCATATTTAACCTCGGTTTGTTGCTGGCAGGTTTTCTTCTAATGATCTACGCATTAACGGTTTTCCAAAAACACGCCAAATATAGTAGCTTCTGCTTGTTGGTTTCAACTTTTTTAGTCCAGTTGTTAGCAGCGTTTAACGCGGCATATGGGTCTCTTCATTATGCGGTGGCAGTGCCTCATTTTGTGATGCTGAGCGTTACCTCTATCGTGTACACTGTAGAAAAAAGGTCGGCTGTGGCACTCATCACATTTCTGGTAGTCATGTTTTCATGGTTACTTTACGCATTGAACGTATTCAATGTTGGAATAGCTGTTCCAGAAACGGTGTCAAAACTTGTTGTCTTGTGGATCATGTACTCCGCCATCAGAATATACTTCGGCAAAGAATCTACTAGTACACTGTGATGCTTCTGGTTCCGGGCAGTTTCCTTATCTTGCTGATTAGCTCTGAGGGAATATCCCCCTCAAGAATCAGGGTTAATTTGGGGTGTGCACTTATGCTCGGGTCCTCTGCTAGAGCCTGCCTTATACTGAGACTATTTTCTGACACTATCTTCGTGACGTCAGCTATGATGCCTGTCTGGCTGGCATTTTCAGGAACGAAAACAATCACGCTCAGGTTGAACTCTCGAGCGACCTCCTGCAACGAGCACACTTGCCTAAGATTCATGTATATTCTCTTCAGTTCATTCTTTGAGAGTATCGTTTGAACAGTGCTGTCGACAGCTCGGCGTTCAACACCCACTTCCTTTCCGATTTGTGTGTGCGGTATCTCTATTCCACCGCTGACAACTTTGCCGTCTTCCCTAACTTGGAACCCTCTCTCGAACAAAAGTTGTGCAACACGTTGTTGTGCGGGCAAATCCTTGAAAAATTCCTTGATTTGACTCCACATATCTTCTTTTCCTCAAGGTAAACTGTTGTTCGGCAAAGCTTATATAAACACTTCATAGTAAAAAAAGTTAATTCTCAAAAAGCTGAAGTGATCATTTATGGTATCTAAAAAGATATTGTTAGATGAAGAAGAAATACCCAAACAGTGGTACAATATTCTGCCTGACCTTCCAAAAGAATTGCCGCCCATGATACATCCAGAAACAAGAGAACCCGTGAAACTACCGCCTCCACTGTTTCCAAGCGAGTGTCTAAAACAAGAATACAGCATGGAACGGTGGATAGACATACCTGAACCGGTGCGAGAAGCGTACCGAATTTGGAGACCAAGCCCCCTCTTCAGGGCAACTGGTCTAGAAAAAGCGTTGAAGACTCCAGCCAAGATTTACTACAAATACGAGGGCGTGAGTCCTGCGGGAAGCCACAAAACAAACACTGCTGTTGCTCAAGCATATTACGCTACAAAAGATGGACTGGAAAGAGTAACGACCGAAACTGGGGCAGGACAGTGGGGTTCTGCTTTGTCCTACAGCTGCATGTTGTTTGGACTTGACGCTACGGTTTACATGGTAAGTGCAAGCTATCACCAAAAACCATACCGAAAGATTATGATGGAAACTTGGGGAGCCGAAGTCTTTTCAAGCCCAACAAACCGAACAAAAAGCGGTAGAGCCATTTTGGAGTCTGACCCAGACAGCACAGGCAGTCTTGGAATAGCCATTAGCGAAGCAGTTGAAGAAGCGCTCACTACAGATAACGTGAAATATACTATAGGAAGCGTCGTAAATCACGTTCTGCTTCATCAAACTGTTATAGGTCTTGAAACCCAGAAACAGCTGGAAATGGTGGACGAATACCCCGATCAAGTTATAGGTTGTATAGGTGGAGGAAGCAGTTTCTCAGGACTTTTCTGGCCATACTACTACGACAAAGTCAAAGGTAAAGCCCAGAAGGAAGCAGAGTTTATCGCAGTTGAGTCTTCGGCATGTCCTAAGGTTACAAAAGGATACTACACCTACGACCACGGAGACACAGCAAAAATAATACCGTTGGTCAAAATGCACACAGTAGGTCACACTTTCATACCTGCGCCAATCCACGCCGGAGGATTACGTTACCACGGAATGGCTCCAACTCTTAGTCTGCTAAAAGAGGAAGGCGTTCTTCAATCTAGGGCATACAACCAGCTTGAAGCATTTGAAGCAGCGAAACTGTTCACCCAAACTGAAGGAATAATTCCAGCTCCTGAACCTGCACACGCAATAAAAGCTACAATTGACGAAGCACTCAAATGCAAAGAAACAGGCGAAGAAAAAACAATACTGTTCCTGTTATGTGGTCACGGTCACTTTGACATGAAAGCTTACGACGACTACAACCACGGCAAGCTACTTCCATACGATTACCCGAAAGCAAAAGTCGACGAAGCCATGAAAAAACTCAAACAGCTCTACCCATGGCTCAATGACGAACTAAGCAACATCGCATAAACCGAAAAAACCAAAAATCTCTCCCTTTCTT
>SOJY01000272.1 GCA_004376385.1 Candidatus Bathyarchaeum sp. | reverse complement strand
ATTTTGCTAGCTCGATTGTCTGCATGCCGGGACCGCAACCGATGTCTAGTATGCGCGAATTTTCTGGTAAACCTTCAAGCATCAAATAGGCTTTTCTGGTTGACTCGTTATCGCCTGGGCATTCTCTTGGAAGAGCGTGTGTAATTCCCAGAAGATTTTAGGCATTTTTTCTGACATCAATGGAGTACTCATTAATAGAGAAACAGAGAATACGCAGAAAAACTTTTATACGAAGTCTTAAGTTGTTGAGGTGAAACGAGGAATGAATTGTGAGGGATCATTGGGTTCTTGAGGGACATAAAATGGGGGATCGCTTTATCCGCTAGCTTCCCCAAAAAGATAAGAGTTTTTGACACCACCCTCAGAGACGGCGAACAGACCCCTGGAGTTTCCTTAACTCCCGAAAAGAAACTTAGAATCGCTGAAAGCCTAGACAGGATCGGGGTCGACGCCATGGAGGCTGGTTTCGCCGCGGCTTCTGAAGGAGAAATGGAAGCGATAAAACTCATTGCCAATGCAGGACTCAGGGCAGAAGTCTACAGCATGGCTAGGGGCGTAAAAAAAGACATAGATGCCGTACTAAAAACCGGCGCTGTGGGAGTGCATCTTGTTATTCCTTCATCAGATTTGCATCTCCAATACAAATTGAATAAGAGCCGAGAAGAAGTTCTGAAAATCACAACAGACACCACCCAGTACGCCAAGGATCATGGACTCACAGTTGAGCTTTCAGCCGAAGACGCAACCAGAAGCGACCTCGAATTTCTCACCCGAATGTTCAAAGCAGGAGTTGCTGCGGGCGCAGACCGGTTATGTCCATGTGACACTGTTGGAGTTCTGATACCTGAAAGAACCAGCGAGCTGTATGTGGAACTGAAGAAGAGATTCAAAAACGTGCCTCTGAGCGTTCACTGCCACGACGACTTCGGTTTAGCAGTGGCGAACACGATAATTGCTTTGAAGTCGGGGGCAGATCAAGCCCACGTAACCATGAATGGGTTAGGCGAGAGAGCTGGGAACGCTTCCTTAGAGGAGACAGTGGTTGTCCTCAAGGCGAACTACAAAGTTAATTTGGCAATAAAAACTGAGTTGCTTTACGAGACATCCAGACTGGTTTCGCGGATAACAGATTTTCCTATGCAACCAAACAAGGCAATCGTAGGCGAGAACGCTTTTGTCCACGAGTCAGGCATGCATACTCACGGAATACTGGCTAATCCATTAACCTACGAACCTTTCGCACCCGAGCTGATTGGACGCACAAGAAGAATAGCCACGGGAAAACATTCTGGTTCAACCGGAATCAAGGCGTCTCTAAATGAAATGGGACTCGAACCCAACGACGAGCAACTAAAAGAAGTCTTTCTACGAGTAAAAAGCCTAGGAGACAAAGGCAAACGAGTTTCCGACGCTGACCTGCAGGCAATCGCCGAAGCAGTTATGGGTTTGCCTGTGAGACGTCCAATAAAACTTGAGGAAATAACGGTTGTCACTGGCAGCAGAGTTACCTCAACGGCTTCTGTGAGGCTGAACCTCAACGGTAAGATGATTACTGAAGCGGCTACGGGAGTGGGTCCAGTAGATGCTGCTATTAATGCCATAAAGAAGGCTGTTGGAATCGTTGAGCCGATACAGCTGGAGAACTATTCTGTTAAAGCTATCACGGGAGGCACTAACGCCGTAACTGAGGTAGCTGTTAGCCTCAGTAAGGGGGATAGAAAGTCCACGGCGATCGGAGTCAACGAGGACATAGTTATAGCAAGCGTTGAGGCGATGCTCAGCGGCATGAACGTATTGATGAGCAACTATAACAACAAAAAAGTTAAGGAGAAATCTTGAAAATGGCAAAAATGACTGGAGCACAAGCTCTCATAGAATCTTTGAAACGAGAAAAGGTAGAAGTAATCTTCGGCATCTCAGGAGGAGCCCTACTACCCATCCACGATGTTCTATACCACTCCGACATACGGCACATCCTTGCTCGCCATGAACAAGGCGCAGCCCACGCAGCAGACGGCTACGCCCGAGCCAGTGGTAGAGCTGGAGTATGTATGGCTACTTCTGGTCCCGGAGCCACAAACATTGTCACGGGATTAGCCAATGCGTACTTGGACTCTTC
>SOJY01000069.1 GCA_004376385.1 Candidatus Bathyarchaeum sp. | reverse complement strand
TGGTAAATCAGGAGGGTACAAATTAATAATCCGCCGCCGAACCCTGTAAAGAGTGCACCTGCTTGGGATGTTGAAAAATACTGGTTAGATACTAGAATATACTCATTGTATCCAAGAAATGTTGCTGGAATCTCTAGGCTGTTTGCCCACAGAAACATGCCAATTCCCGCTATGAACATAACAAGTGCTCCACCAAGTGTGACCTGCCACTCTTTCATAAGACTCACCGATGCCTCTTATTCGATGAGGTTCATTTTTATCTTTTTTGCAGTCTTCGTTTGTAGCCTGTTATGGCGAACGTGAGCACGGCTAGAGCAAGTAGTGTTTTCTCATTCATTTATCGTCTTCCTACTTACTATGGTGTCACCTTGTTTGGATTTCCGGAGACGTTTAAAGAAAAGCGAGTATCCCGCTATTGCTACAAAAACCGCTGTTACAGTGGCTATTGCATAAATGTGTTCCATTTTTAGACTTGAACCAAAGTAACCCAAGAAAACTGACAGTATCACTAAAGGCAGCATTAATGCGTATTTGTTCATGTTGGATTCTCCAACAATTCATTATTTAACAAACATGCCATAAAAGATTTTTTGTAAAGGTTTCTTGACCTATCAAATGATACACAAAAACGTTTTAGTCAAGATTTCTTGACCAAAAATTTGTGGTCAAATCTTCGATGGTCCTCTGCTGAGCATTTAAAAAAAGCAGAGGATTATGGAGCGAATTTTCTGAAAAAAAGCTTGTTTTCAACAATCAGCTGTTATTAGGAGCCTAATATCCTGCCTTCTGTAGTATCTTTTTTACTGAGTTGTAGGCGAGTGATGTTTCTGGTAGGTCGAGTAGGGACTTCCCATAAAGAACGTAGTTTTCTACTTCTTTGTCGTAGCTGATTTTTCCCAAGTATTCCAGTTTTGTTCTTTTTCCAACTTCTGATTCCAGTTCTTCTGGAACCCTGTTGCCTCCGACCACGTAGAAGTTGTTGAAGTCTATCTTTACTTCCTTGGCTACTTTGTAGGCTCTTTCTACGTGATGGAATGATTTCTGGGAGGGATCAATAATGTCGAATATGTCGTCGACCTTAGATGCGATTCGTCTGTTTAGGTGTTCCAGTCCACCCGGAGAATCAATAAGCACATACGTGTAGGATTTCGTTAACCCTTCTAAAGCGTTCTTCAGGGCATTGTTGGGAAGACAGTAACAGCCTTCTATGAATTTTGTTCCAATAGCCATGAAGTCGAAGTTTTCTCCTTCGTAGAGTCCAAGTTCCCAGATTTTGCTTTCAATCCTCTTTGATGGGGGAACCCCAACCGTGGTGCCTCCTCCTTCCAAGAATGTTTCAACCAGCAGCTCAGAGACAGTTTTTCTTCCCTCTTCTTTGAGGTCGACTCCAAGCATCTCTGACAGGTTCTGATCTGGATCCGCGTCGATAAGAAGTATGGGAGTTTCACCTTTTTCGATGAAGTATTTGGTCATGAGAGCAACAAAGGCTGTTTTGCCGCTGCCGCCTCTACCCATGGTAACAAGTCTCTTCATCTAGCTGTCACTTCCACCAATTCTTACGAAAAATAAGTTGCTTCACATAATTTATAGTTATTCAATTAGCACTGTCTGCTCCACTTTGTAGTCAGTCACAACATTGATGGTTCCACGAAAAGATGCATCAAGTTCTGTGTCGCCGGTGTCAACTTTCAATCTTTTCAGGTTTTTCATCTTATTCTCTGTCGCAATGACCGTAATGTTGTCTTTGCCTACTTTCCTGATCACCTTTGGGCTTATCTGCTGGTTTCCTCTACCAAAAATGAAGCCCTGACCACCTATCGGAGTAACAATAATCTGAGCCTTTTTATCCTTAATCGCCTCTAGAATCTGCTTCTCGTTCACGTCCTTGGCTACCAGTTTCTTGTTGCAGAAAAGGTCAACTCCAAGGAGCGTCTTCTTCTCATCCAACAAGTCTCCTATTGTGCGGGTGGTTGTTCCCGCAGAAACAACATAAACAACATCTTCTTTCATACTTTCTGTGACGTAGATGGCTATCGCCGCTTGGTTACGCAACTCACTCTCCGTCATGGGAGACGCCATCTTGGCTCCCTGAATCAAACTTGGTTCATAGGGACTAAGCAAGTAACCGTGAA
>SOJY01000075.1 GCA_004376385.1 Candidatus Bathyarchaeum sp. | reverse complement strand
GAAGATTGAACAAGTTGGATCCTGCCTCCAGCAGCTAAGAAGTTGGGGGCGTCCATTACGAAACGGTCAATAACTTTTCTTCCGTTTGGACCTCCTGCCCATGCCTTCCCGACCCAACTTGTTTCTTCATCTGGATCAGAAGGCAGGTACGGCGAATTGAAAAGTATCAAGCTGAACTGTTCATTTGGCTTGATGGGGGGAAACAGGTCTCCAAGCCGAAATTCTATCCTCTCTTTTGTGCTGTTCATTTCCGCGTTCTTGACGGCGCATTCGATAGCGTAGGGATTTATGTCAACAGCCACAACACTTTTTGCTTTTTCCGCCGCCAACACAGCTAGAATCCCGCAGCCAGTTCCCATATCCAAAACAACATCGTCTTCGTTAACCTTCAGTTTTTCAGCGATCAGGAAGGTGTCTTCGGCTGGCTCGTAAACGTGCTCATCAACATGGAAAACGTAGTCTTTGAAATAGGCTTTTTTTGGGTAAACCATCCACAAGTTTCCTGCGTGTATGATTGGTTACAGTTTGATTTTTTTCCCCGTCAAGTCTAGCTGGAATTTTCCGAACTCCTCTTTGATGCCTCTCAGCTGTTCAGAGTTCAGAACTGGCCCGTCTTTGCAGACCCTTATTTTGCCTATTGCGCAGCTGCCGCACAAGCCGATGCCGCAACGCATTATCCGTTCCAAACTGGCTTGGATGGGCACATTGTATCGTTCTGCCAGAAGGAACGTTCTGTACATCATCTGTTCTGGACCACAGGTGTAAATCATGTCAAAGCGTTCATTCATCAGCTTCTGTTCTACCTGTTCAGTGACTAAGCCTTCAATTCCGTAGCTTCCATCTTCTGTTGTGAACACAGTTTCTGAATCCACGTCTGAAAGAATTTTGGTTATACGATCCAGAAACAAGAGGTTATCTAGGCTCTTAACTCCACTCATTAAAGTTATTTTATCGGCGACTTTCACAAGCTTTTCAGTTAGTGGCATCATTGGTCCCAATCCGGTTCCGCCTCCAACTATCATCACGTTTCCTCCTGCCGGAACGAAACCATTACCGAATGGTCCCCGTACTCCAATACTTCCTCCTTTTTCTTTTTGATTGAGAGCTCTACTGGCTTCTCCAACCTCATTGACGGTTATCGATGTGAGCCCATCTGAGGTTATTCCTGAAAGGCTTATGGGAATCTCGTCAACTCCGGGTATCCAAACCATGACAAACTGACCCGGTTCAGCTTTTTCACACAGTTTATCCACAAATGTGAATGTTTTAACGGTACAGTTTTCTGTTTTTGCGTCTATAATTTTTACGATTCTCATGCGGTTAATAGCGTCGAAGTGTGATGGCACTGGGGAGCTTTTTTGTGTATGGAAGTGCAATTTTGTTCGTATCCTTCCTTTTGTGGGCGTGTATTCTCTTAAAGAGTTGGCGCATATTAAATAGATAATGGCACGTACCTCGAACTGACTTTTTCACTTCACTGTTTCTTGATAAGTTTGATTCTTTTGAATCGAGGGATGAAGATGTCAATAATTTTATAGTGTAAACTAATAATGGTAGGTTTCAAGTGAAACAAATGCAATGGATAACTCAAGTATTACATAAGAATCCCTTTGGTCCAGCTTTTTATCGCCTATTTCTACCTTGGGCATTACGTCATCCAAGATATCTCCGGTCGGCAAGCTCACTCCTTCGTGCCTATACTGAAGCTATGCAATTGCGTAAGGAATCGGAGCTGAACGGTTTGAAGGTACCCCCAGCCTTAATACTTAGTCTCACTCAGCAGTGTAATCTTAGTTGCTCCGGATGTTTTGTTGCAGCCTCAGGCATTACTTGCCACAAAGACACAGAGCGAAAGAGAAAGAAAAAACCTCAACTCGGTTGGAAATGATGGAAATACATCATCTCTGAGGCTAGTGAGCTGGGCGTATTTGGCTTCTTTTTGGCGGGTGGTGAACCTTTTCTTTTTCCAAGGTTAATTGAGCTTTGTGAAACGTTCAAGGATAGATGTTTCATAATTTTTACCAACGGTACAGCCACTATGGAAAGCGATTTTGAGCGCCTAAAACGTTTGTCCAACACTGCCATAATCGTAAGCATAGACGGCGGGAAAGAAGCTACAAACATGAGAAGAGGTCAAGGAGTTTACCAAAAGGCGACAAGCACACTCAGGCGACTGAGCACGATAGGGACACCCAACGGAATCTCAGCAACAATCACACGCCTCAACTACAAATATTGGATGAACCCCAAACGCATCGATGACTTGATTGCTCAAGGAGTACGCGCAGCCCTCTTCATCGAATATATCCCTGTTATGTCGGCACCTGAAACTGGCATCAACAACAAGAATAGTGAGAACAAGTTGACTGAACAAAATGATCATTTTCTTATGCTCACCAAAGAGGAACAATCAGAATTTCGGGCACAAATAATTAGGTACCGTGAAACAAAGCCAATCTACATTATTCATTCGCCAGGGGATGAAGAATACTTTGGAGGATGCGTATCCGCAGGCAGAGGATTCGCTCATGTTACGCCAGCAGGTGATCTAACACCTTGTCCTGTCTCGAACGTGGCTACACATAACCTCACTACCGCAACTTTACGTAAAGGGTTTGCCAGTCCACTCTTCACAAAGATTCGCGAGAGCGAGGGACTTCTTGAAAACGAGGCACGCCATGCTCTTTGTTTGCTCATCCTAAAGAAGTGGAGGAGCTAGCCAAGTCTGTAGACGCGTATAGGACGGATAAGTGAACCGTTTCATATGCTCTCTGTTAGTATCCGCTTGAAAATGGTGAAGCCGTGTATGGGTGCTAATTTTTTTTCTCCAAGCCTAGCTCTATATTCTATTGGGATTTCGACTATACGGTATCCTTTATTCGCCACTAGATGATTTAATTCAACTTCAATATCGAAACCTTTGGATTTTGGGTGCCAATTGTTTACAATTTCTTGGCGAACTACCCTCAATCCAGTAAGTGGATCATCCAAATCAACACCATTCAAAAGACTGTGTGTAAAAGATAGAAACCTATTTCCTAAATGAAAAACATTGGGCATTACATCAAGTTTTAGTTGATTATTTAATCTGTTTCCACAAACCATCCCAATTTTCGGGTTTCCTTCAAGAATCTTAATCATGGTTGACAGGTGCTTGGCGGGGTATGTGTAATCAGCATCAATTAACGCTACATACTTCACTTTCAGCCCTTTAGTATGTCCGATTGCAGTTGCTATTGCATCGCCTTTTCCCATACCTTTCTGAAAGAGGATTTGGGCTCCACATTCCTTGGCAACTTCAACTGTACGATCAGTGCTTCGGCCATCAACCACCAGACAAAGAGGATTCTCTAACGAGCTTTTAACTTCAGTTAAAGTAGGACCTAAACCAGTCTCTTCGTTTAATGTAGCAACTATTACCAGAGTTTCCTCAATGCCATTATGTTCAATCATAGCTAAGAACCAACTTTTGGGTCGGTCACGAAAGATAAAAAGCAGTATTCAGACTGAAGCATTATTCCAAAAAAGGGAATACTGCTGTTAGAAAAACTCCAATTTAGCAGTCTTGAGCGCCAACAAGTTCAATCATCAAATTGATCGAAATGGCTAAACTGCAATGCTAGCCAACAATTCTTCGAAAGATTATCTTCTAGAATTTGTGAGCTAGACCCACGAGTTCTTTCACGTTCTTGAAGCCCTTTCTCTCAAGATAATCTTGGATTCCCTTAGCGACAGAATTGAAGACCCCTACTCCTTTGAAGGCGACGGCTGTTCCTATCTGAACCGCAGAGGCTCCCGCCAGCATGAATTCAACGGCGTCCTGCCAACTGGTTATTCCACCGCAACCGATGACTGGAACATTGACCGACCTGTAAACATCGTATACGCATCTGACGGCGATGGGTTTTATGGCGGGTCCGGATAATCCGCCGAACTTGTTGGCTAGAATGGGTCTACATGTTTCGATTTCGATTGCCATAGCCTTAACAGTGTTTACGGCTGTTATTGCGTCTGCCCCAGCTTCCTCAGCAGATTTAGCAATTTCACCTATGTTTGCGACGTTTGGGGTCAACTTGACAATCACGGGTATGTCAACCCGCTTCTTTACTTCTTTCACAATTTCTGCCAGCAGTAAAGGGTCGCATCCAATCTCTGCTCCGGCTTTTTTGACGTGTGGACAGGACACGTTCAACTCTAGAGCATCCGCTCCAATGTTGACTGCGATTTCAGCGACGTTAGCGAATTCTTCAGGTGAAGAACCGTAAATGCTTAAGATAGTAGGGGCTCTGGTGTTTTTTAGTTTATTCAGTTCTTCTTTGAAGTGTCTGATTCCTGGGTTTGGTAGACCCATGGCGTTGAGTAAGCCGCAGTTAGTCTGGACAACGGTTGGGTTGGGGTAGCCAGTTCGTGGTTCTAGTCCCATCGTTTTTGTTACAACGGCTCCAGCTCCCGCTTCTATTACACTTTTCATGGATAATCCTGTGTACCCTAGGATTCCCGCGGCGAGCATGGTGGGGTTAGCAAGTTTCAGTCCAGCTATTTCGGTGGCAATGCGATTCTCCATTTGGAGCCCTCTTTGCAGTAAGAGTTATCCACTGCCAAGATAAAGGTTAGGAAACGTACTGTAATATGATTCAATGATGGATGGGAAACTTGTGAAAGCTACAATAGTAGAATCTGTAATGGGCGTATTTGGTTTCGGCGAAGACAACGAACTTGTCGAGCAAGTCTTCTTCCCAAAAGACCCGCTGGAAACGGCTGAAAGGCTCAGGAAGATGGAAGAGGGAAATGTAATCGAGGAAATCTCAAGTTTGGTTGATAAATTGCGGGCTAAAGGTTACACACATTTTGTTTTTGAGAATCAAGAAATGGCTAGAAGTGCTCGTGAAAAGCTGAACATTGAAGTGACTGCAGAAGCTTCTTCAAAGGCGGGTAAACTGCTTCGCGAAAACTTGGAAAAGTTTGCCGTGGAGTTAGAGTTTGTGGAAAAGCCGGAGCAGCTTCGTGTGCGGGTTCACACTGTTTCTATTGAACTTGCTAAGATGAAAGTGAAGAAAACCATTGAAAGGCGAGACTTGCTGGTGGCTCAGGCGGTCCAAACAGTTGACGACCTAGATAAATCGCTGAATCTTTTCATGAACCGATTACGGGAGTGGTTTGGACTCCACTATCCGGAGTTGGATAGGCTACTTGACAAGCACGAAACTTACGCTCGTCTCGTAGTTAACCTCGGAACAAGAGAAAACTTCACTGCTGAGAACCTAGAGAATGAGGGATTGCCAAAAGCTAAATCTGAAGCGATAGCTAAGGTCGCTGCGGCATCTATGGGCGCCGATTTAGGAGATAAAGACCTAGCTCAGATTCAAGCTATGTGTGGAAATGTCCTTGAGCTTTATAGTGTACGGCAATCGTTAGAGAATTACGTGGACTCGGTTATGGAGGAAGTTGCCCCAAACACGCGGGCAATAGGTGGTTCACTCTTGGGGGCTCGTTTGGTAGCTCTTGCCGGGGGACTGATGAACTTGGCTAAGTTGCCGGCGAGCACAATACAAGTCTTGGGAGCTGAGAAAGCTCTCTTTAGATCATTGAAGACAAAGGCGCGTCCCCCTAAGCATGGGATAATCTTTCAGCATCCTCTTATCCACGATGGGAAGCGTTGGCAACGGGGAAAGATTGCTCGAGCCTTGGCTGGAAAATTGGCTATAGCTGCCCGAGTTGATGCGTTCAGGGGCAAATATGCTGGAGACGAATTGAAAGCTGACCTTGACAAGAGAGTCAGTGAGATACAGGAAAGATACGAGAAGCCTCCGCCACCTCCCCCGCCAACAAAGAGGTCTCCAAGCAGAAACTTCTCTGAAAGAAAGTATCCACGGAGAAAGAAACGTGGGCGTAAACGTTAAGGCTCATCCCCTTTTTCCAGAGATTTACTGGGTTACTCTGGAGGATGGCTCCCGAAAGTTAGGTACCAAGAACTTGGTTCATGGAAAAGCCGTTTATGGGGAGCGTCTCGTCAAGTTTAAGGGTGATGAATACAGGCTCTGGGATCCGTACAGAAGCAAGTTAGCGGCTGTCATACTCAAGGGTTTAGAGACTGTGCCAATCTATCCTAACCAGAGGGTGCTGTATCTGGGTGCGGCTTCAGGAACAACGGCAAGCCACGTTTCTGACATTGTTGGCGAAGAGGGGCATGTATATTGTGTCGAGTTTGCTTCGCGTTCCCTGAGAGATCTGGTTAACAGTGTTTGCGTTTTACGTTATAACATGTCGCCTATACTAGCAGATGCGAGGTTGCCGGAAACCTATTCGCGGATGATGGAGCGTGTGGATGATATCTACTGTGATGTGGCTCAGCCTGAGCAGGCTCGGGTTTTGGCGGATAACGCTGACATGTTTTTGGCTGATGGTGGCTGGGTTATGTTGGCGATTAAGGCTCAGAGTATAGATGTTACGAAGGAGCCGTCTGTGGTTTTCAAGAATGAGATTGCTGTCTTGGAGGCTAGGGGATTCCGGATCAACGAGGTTATTGGACTTGAACCCTTTGACAAAGCACATGCCATGGTTGTTGCCCAGAAATAATCAAGTAACATTTTTGTGTGCTTTCCATGTTTTTCTGAAAAAAGGTTGTTTTCAACAATGAAGTATTATTAGTCTCCTAATATGCTTCGAGTCTAGGGTGTTGCTGAAATTTTTCTATGTTTATTCAGGTAATGGGCAGTCAAACGTTTTCTTTGAAAAAGGGTGTCTAAAAAAATCGTCGTTCATGCATGTGTATCTATATTACAGATTCATATAGTTTAAAAGGATTTTTCGCAGTTTTTTAGCCTGTAGATATATAGTGGCGTGAGAGATATGGCACAAATCTTGGAAGCTTTGCTCAGTTCAGGAGTGTTAATACCTGCCATATGGTTGAGTTTGGGTTTTGTTACTGCATGGTTTTTGTTGTCGGCGAAGCGTGTTGTTCCGTTGACTCGGAAAGAGGCTGAAACTTTATGGAAAGTTCACAAGCAAAATAGGTTATGCAGTGCTAAGGGGTGGCGTGAGATAGTTCGCAGAAACAAGATAATAGGTTTTGAATGTGAATGTGGACACAAGCATGTTCAAAAGAAACACATCATTACCATAAGCGCGTAACGTAAAAATCGAGTAATTTAAGGTCTCATAGGTCCCAATTTCTTCCCGAAGATTTAGTGCTTTGCCTTTGAGGACGAATCTGGTGTGGAAGTCCTTGCATCAGCAGCTTCGGCGCGGTCAATTGAGATACTAGCGATTTCGTGCGTGTGTTGCTGTATTTGTTCTAAGCTGTCGATGACTAGACGGATATTTGCTATTGTCAAACTGGAGATTGCTGATTTCTCGTTTGCTTTTAAGCAAAGGCTCCATAGGTTTGCGAGATTAAAGGACATGTCCAAGATATTGTTTGCAAGAGGAATATCTTTTGCATATCAGTGCTTGAATGGAATCGTTATACAAGTTTTTTAATGCTTGTGCTTGTTTTGACTAGAATGGTCCCCTCTTTATTGAGAGGGAAAGCGGTGGGAAAGTTAATGGAGGTTCAAAATCTTCATATAAGTTTTAAAACTACTAAGAGTTCCAAAGCTACTAAGATTGCTGTACCGATTACCAAGACAATTGTCAGATAGTTAATAGAGGTTTCA
>SOJY01000043.1 GCA_004376385.1 Candidatus Bathyarchaeum sp. | reverse complement strand
ATCAACGAGGTGTAAGCATTATGGCACAAGGTGTTCTTCCTTTCAAGTATGAAGCAGAAAAAAAGACAACGGGTATGACAGCTTTGGCAGGCTTGCCAGCGTACTTAGATTTAGCAAAGGTAATCGGGTTAAGCAAATCGATTCAAAGACATTTAAAGGTGCGAGAAGGAGGCCAGGGTTGGACAGATAGTCAAATGGTTTTATCTCTTGTACTTTTAAACCTTGCTGGTGGAGACTGCGTAGAGGATATCAAGGTTGTTGAAGCTGATGATGGCTTTTGTGAAGTTTTAAAGAAAGCGGAGATGCATGGATTGAGGCGTAAAGTTCGCCGTGCTTTATTGCGGCGTTGGCGGAAAGAGAGAACTCGTGCAGTGCCTTCGCCGTCAGCCATATTTCGTTATCAGGCAAACTTTCATGATAAGGAACAAGAAAAGTATAGACAGCCTGGGAAAGCCTTTATTCCGGTTCCAAACGAACATTTGAGGGGTTTTGTAGGGGTTAATAGAGATTTGGCGGAGTTTTCAAGCTTCCAGAATCCTGAAAGCACAGCGACATTGGATATGGATGCAACGCTGGTTTCCACAAGCAAAGCCAATGCGCTGTTTTGTTATAAAGGTTACAAGTCCTATCAGCCATTAAACACATGGTGGTCAGAGCAAGAGATTATATTGCATACAGAATTTCGAGACGGCAATGTACCGGCAGGTTTTGAGCAGTTGCGTGTGTTTAAAGAGGCTTTGGAATGTTTGCCGGAGGGGATTGAACAAGTTCGATTACGGTCTGATACAGCGGGTTATCAGCACAATCTGTTGAGATATTGTGCGACAGGAGTTAACAGTCGTTTTGGGGTGATAGAATTTGCTATTGGTTGTGATGTTACGCCGGAGTTCAAGAAGGCAGTGGTTGAGGTTCAAGAGTCGGAATGGAAGCCGATATACAAAATTGTGAAGGGCGAGAAGAAAGAGACCGGAGTTGAGTGGGCCGAAGTCTGTTTTGTTCCCAATGCGATTGGCCACAGCAAAAAAGGTCCTGAGTACAGATATCTGGCAAAACGTGAAACCATGGTGGAGCAGCGGGTGTTACCCGGGATGGAGCAGCAGTTAAATCTTCCTTTTCAAACGATGGAAGTAGAGGGCAAGAAATGCAAAGTTTTTGGCATTGTAACGAACATGGATTGGAACGGAGAGGACCTGATTCATTGGTTTCATAAAAGGTGTGGTAAAAGTGAAGAGGCACATGGGGTGATGAAAGATGATTTGGCTGGTGGTAAACTGCCATCAGATGATTTTGGTGAAAACGCTGCCTGGTGGTGGATCATGATATTGGCTTTTAACCTGAATGCGATAATGAAAAGGCTGGTACTGGGAGAGTCTTGGGCGTCAAAGAGGATGAAGGCTGTCCGATTTTCTTTGATTAAACTGCCGGGTCGCGTGGTAGAGCGCTCTCGTAGTCTTATCATTCGACTAACAAAAAATCATCCGTCATTAGAGTTATTGGTTGACACCAGAAGGAAAATAGCAATGCTGAAGCCGGTTCCATGTGGTTAAAGGAAGCATCCTATTCTTATCGGTACCGCACATCTTATTAGGATAAGTGTGCCCAAAATCTACTTTCTCAGTACGCTTGAGGTACTTTAGAAAAAAATGACCCCTGCGGGTCCTATTTTTTCTTAAAAAAGTTTCTGACGGGCGGAAAATGGCTTGATTAAAAAATTAGGCGGTGGATTTTGGTTAAATAGCTTGATTTTATTTATAAACAGAATATCATATGATCGATTAATAAAGGTCTGTCTTTTTTAGGGGCCGGTTTCGTTCTGAAGGAAAGATCCATTTGTCAAAAGTGGCGACCTGAAGTTTGAAACAATGAAAATTAATTTGAAAGGAGAATGTCAAGATGGCTACTGGGATTGTCAAATGGTTTAATAACAGCAAAGGCTATGGCTTCATTGAACAGGAAGATGGACCGGATGTATTTGTACATCATTCAGGTATCAACTCAGAAGGTTTTAAATCCCTCAATGAGGGCGATCAAGTTACCTTTGACTTAGAGGAAGGGGAAAAAGGTCCTGCCGCTATAAATGTCACTGTAGTTTAGATCATGGTTCTGAGTAAAAAGGGCATTCCTTCTAATATTGAGG
>SOJY01000139.1 GCA_004376385.1 Candidatus Bathyarchaeum sp. | reverse complement strand
ATCTACCCTTTTTCGGTTTCTTACCTTCCCCTATGCACTCATTTGCATACGGCGCCCATGGAGGCTACACCGCTGTACCTTCCTTTAAGAACGTCTTCGACGCATTACAGAGGCACGGATTTAGATTACGTAGTATCATTCGTTATAAAGCACCGTTCCTGCCCTTCCCGAAGCTACTTGACAAAATAGGCTTTTTCCGCATATTCCCCCTTGGGTACGTGATATTTGCGCGCAAATGGCAAAAACATGATATGAACACATAATTAAAAAAGGGCAGTTTTTCGACAAAAATCTTGAGAAAATCTCAAGCTTGTGAGTAGAAGATTAATTTGTAAAGCTTGACAACTTTCATTTGTTGTTTCATTTACTTCAATCGAATTAACTTTTTTTATCCTTCGTATTCTTCAATCACGATTTCGGCTGTTTGTTGTAAATTTTTGAGGTATCTTCTAGCTCTTCTGGTTCTCATTTTTGTTTCTCAATTGGCACAGCACGCGTGCACCCACCTAATATGTTTATACTCCCTCGACCTTGCCTCTTGAATACTTGAATTCGATTCTTATTTAGAACGGAGAGCTAATTATGTGCCCTTAGACACGACTTGTCACAAACCTCTTTTGAGCAATTAAAAAGATGTGCCAGCTCCATCTTTTATTAAATCTAACTAGTATCCTTGGTACAATCTTATGAAAAATATTTACGTATCCTACTGCCTCGATTCTAAAGCCACAACTTGTTAAGAATCTTCTTAAGCATTTTAGGTCCCATAGAAATTTATGACCAAGAGTATCCGATACTGATTTCAAGCCAAACGACTCATGAATTATGTAGTGGATTGATGTCGGATTTGGAGTTGTCAAGATCAAACGTCCCTTAGGCACAAGAACCCTCTTAGTTTCGTTAACAAACAGATACGGATCTACGAGATGCTCGATTAATTCTCCCGCTATAATTGTGTCAAAAGTTTCGTTTTTGAAAGGAAGAGACTGGGCCGCCGCTACAAAATCCACATTCTGGCTACGCACCGTGTCGATCCCCACAGAACCCGCAACATCAAATCGTTTTTCAGTACATCCGACGTCTAGGACCTTTCCAAAAGAAAAGTATTTAACTAGACTACCTCTGTCTTCAAAATATGTCTTTGAAGCTCTATTCACTCAAACCACCGACTTCGTTGGTAACAGTGGCTATCTACGATTCCATGGATTTTTACATCCCCACTATTTTCTTCCTTTTTCTAGGGTAATGAAGCAAATATTTCTTTGCATGTGCACGCATGTCGGTGTTGTGGATGCTCAAGTGTTAAGCGATTATGCTAAAACAGATTGAAGGGACTACAGGAATCAACTGCTTGGCAAGGCTAAACAATCGTGTCAATGCATTGAAGCATGCGTTAAACTTGACCCTATTGTCAACTATTTGTATCTGCGAAGCTTTTGGGGCTCTTTCTCCTTGCATGCATTATCTTTGTCCTGAAATTAATCCCACGTTATTTCGTAGCTGAAAGTCCCTTGTCCCTCAAAATAATAGGTTGCGCCAATGTTTCCAACGTAATGGCTCCATAGGTTCCCAGCGTCTATGGTTTGGAAGACGTACATTCCCCCGCCTAGGTCCCATGTCAATTCTATTTTTACGTTATAAGCGGTTTCCGTGCCGAAGTTTATTATGAAGCCTTCTATATGGTGTCTATCGGGTGCAAGCCAAACACTCACGAAGGTTTCAGTAATCAAGGCTTTCACATCTGCGGGCACTGTTCCTGGAGGCCCTTCTGCTCCTTGGGGTCCAGTATCTCCTTGTGGTCCTTGTGATCCAGTATCTCCTTGTGGTCCTTGTGATCCAGTATCTCCTTGTGGTCCGGTTTCTCCTTGTGGTCCCTTAGCCAAGTCCGTTTGGGTAACAACTAAAGCTGAGATACTGGTCGAAACCAGAATTGCGATAACAAGCCCCACTATGAATGCCGTTCTCGATATTCCTGCAATATTTTTTTCTTCAGACATTTTCTCATCACCAGCTCTGGGTTCTATACTTTTAACCTTAAATCATTTATGATATCCATACAAAACTCAGGTAAGCACTAATCTACTTGACATGCACACATTACCCATGTGTCATCAGAGTAGGTTTTGATTGAATGACACACCGAAGGTTTAACCTTACATTTAATCGTCATATTATCAACCTCACGTACTTTTCTAAATAGATACTTCTTGTCTGTAAGTAAAGATTTATCTAAAGTCGACTCGAAAGGAAAGCATGGACAATAAAGTTAGTTGAGGCGGCTTCATGAAAGTCCTCCATTTAATCGACGCTTTTGACGCCAGATTTGAGAGAGATCAAATAAAATTAGTAGAGTTACTAGAAAAAAGAGGATACGACAACACGGTAATTACATCAAGATACTCTTCAGATTGGAGATTCATAAAAAAAGCCGAATTTGAGAATTGGGAAAAAAGATTTTCACAAACAAAAATAATACACACGCCAAGTTTCAAAATTCCCACTCCATTTTCAAACATGCTCTCACCCATCTATTTGCCTTCTAGACAAATCCTAAGTAACTTCGACATAATCCACGCATACACTTTCAATACGTATTCATCCTTCTTAGGTGCCGCCTTAAAAATAGTAAAAAAATCCAAAGTTGTCATGAGATCAGACTTATCATCAGCTACGTACCACAAAGCCAAGAACGCCCCATTCCAAAGAACGCTGGCGACATATCCCTTCAAAATTGCAGACGCAGTCTACGCCTTTACATTCTTAGAAAAGCAGTATCTTGCCAATTTGGGTGTAAATGAAAACAAAATTCGAGTAATACCAGTTGGAATAGATTACAAAAAGTTTTCAAAAGTCACAATAACTGATGAAGACAAACTCGTCTCAATCGGGTACGTGGGCAGACTCTGTTCACAAAAAGGAGTACATAGAATAACCGCGCCTCTACAGAGAGTATTACGTGAAGAGAAAAACGCTTCGGTGACCTTTGCAGGCGAAATAGAAGATGCCAACTATGCTGATGCGGCATTGGCTTCGCTGAAAACGTACGGAAGCTTTGAGTATCTTGGTTATCAGAGCGACGTTCTACCATTTTACAAGGTATGTAACATAATACTTGTACCCTCGATATTCGAAACTGGTGCTATAACAGTCTTAGAAGCGATGGCTTCCGGCAAAGTTGTAATTGCTTCCAACATTAACCCGATCAACGAGTATATAGAACACGAACGCACAGGCTTCCTGTTCAACGAAGAAAAAGAAGTGTACCTGTACCTGAAGAAACTAATAGAAAACCCAAACCTAATCAAGGAAATCGGAAGAAGAGCAAGAAAAGAAGTAGCAAAATACGATTGGAACCTCATAATCCGCAGATATGAGGAGATGTACAGAAGTGTTATGTAAATGAAAATAGCCGAAGTCGTCTCGTCTTTTTATCCCAATATCGGCGGAATAGAGAACTCTGTATATTTCCTCTCCAAAGAATTAGTTAAACTCGGCCACGAGGTACACGTAATCACCCTCAATGGAAAAACCACCCACGAGACCATCAACAGAATCCATGTGCACAGACTAAAACGCCTAATTCACCTACCATTGCTGCCTCAAAAAGAATTTGACATCGCGCACACATACAGGTGTGAAGAATTTGACGTCGTTCATATTCATAGCATAGAACCAATATGTCTTCAAGAGTTGTTAATTTCAAAGTATTTAAACGGTAAGCCCACAGTTGCCACCTTGTTTTCAATTGGAGGTTGGATGCGCCATCCACGTCTGCCTATACGGATAACGGCGGGCCCTTACGAAAGGATTGCACTGAGACTCGTAAGAAAAGCTGATATTTTTCACGTAAAAAATGAAGGAGACAAAGCGATGCTGATTAAACTTGGTTTCAATGCCAGTCGAATACTTTTGATTCCCGACGGAGTCCCGAAATATGCCTTTGATGATTTTGATGGAAGCGCATTCCGAAACAGATACGGGTTGATGGACAAAAAAATCGTGTTGTACGTGGGTAGGCTACATCATGCCAAGGGCACAAACATACTCGTTAAAGCCATGGCAGAGGTCATCAAGCGTAGACCAGATGTCACAGCTGTTCTAGTGGGGCAAGATGTAGATATGAAATCCAATCTGATTTCCACAACCAAATCATTGGGAATCCAAGATCATGTAGTAATTACAGGGTATATTTCAGAGAACGAGAAATTCCAAGCATACTCAGCTTGCGACGCCCTCGTTTTACCAAGCCTCTACGATCTAGTTGAAGCATACTCAATAGTCATATCTGAAGCTTGGGCTCAAAGGAAGCCAGTGATCGCGAGCGCTATAGGAGCAATACCACATAGAATCAAGCATGGAGTAAACGGCGTATTAGTCCCACCTTCAAATCCGAAAGTGCTTGCCAAAGCCATAATTGAGATACTAAGAAACCCGAAAAAGGCGAAAACCTTGGGAGCCAATGGCCACAAAAACGTAGCTACGTGGCCTGATGTGGCAAAAATGCTGGAAAAAGCTTACTTTGTAGCAAGCAAGTACTAACACCGCTAATGGTCTTACACATTTAGATGCATGCCTAGGTTTTATTCAAATCTTTAGATTCACGCGGATTCTTGTCTGAAGTGTTTTTGTATAGCCAAGAGGCTAATGATAGCGTGTTTCTATTGCCCTCCTTTCTTACGGTGATAACTCCTCGACTTGCCAACCTTGTTACTACTCTATGAGTTTTCACTTTTGAGAGTCCCGTTGCCCACCTTACATCCTTCTGCAACGCGGTTCCACCTTCTTTCCAAATTGCCATGCAAACCTCCTTCTCATCTTCACGTAAGACTTTCATAGCGCCCTCAAAAGAAGCTGGAAATCCATCTTCGCCATTGAATTTCTCGTCTTCAAGAACAATTTCAGGGAACATTATCAAGTATGTTACCACTCCGATGGTAAGAAACATGAATGCAGCACCAAATATCACCAACATAGAGGCTCTTAACAATGAACTTCCTTGAAGAAAGGGGATAGAAGCTACCATCACAAACGTTAAGACAACGTAAAGAACTACAATGACCTTCCTTCGCCGCAACCCTAGAACCTCAATCTTAGTTAGAACTCCAAGAATAAAAGATTTTTCAACCTAAAAAACCGAAGTTTCAAATTTTGCTACCAATCAGTTACACCCAGAGTATTTAACCTTAACACAGAAGTTCCACGTTTTGTTACCATTTCGTTACACTCAACATATTATTCCATCCAAGCCCATTCTTTTTTCATCATGACAACGAGAAAACTAGACGATCTGCACAAACAATTTCCAAACCGACCAACAAGGAAGAGGAAAAAACCCTGCAAGGTGAGCATATGCTAAAAGTTTACAGAATAACACAACGCATATTCACTAAAATCGCAAACAACCCAAGGCTCTTACAATGCTATGATTGCGAAAAAGACTTCGATGTAGGCAGTTTAGTAGTTTCTGTCACTTATAGTAATCGATGCAAACTAAGATGTTCAGATTGCGCGGTAAGATATGGTATAGTCACGAAAAAAGAGATCAAGTCTCAAAGAGCAAATTAGACAACTGAGATAGACTTGGGATAGTTCTTTCTACTCAAAACGTACACCTCCAATCTCCGCTGATTGCTTCTTCAATTTCTATCAAAAAATACGTTCTTTCCCTCAGTTGCCAAAGGAAATCCCATACGTCTCGTCTCCTTTTCATTTCATTTTCCAACGTTGCTGACACAAAATGTGAGACGTCCATACATGTCGATGTCAGCGGCGAGAACCCGCGCATTCCACAAATCTTAATTCTGTTGAGCCGAATACCATATTCCAATAATGAAATGGGGATGACCTCTTGAAAAAAATAGTTGCAGTCATGACGTTGATGTTCGTTTTGTCCTTTATTGTGTCCTCTACTAACGCGATTGAATCCAGACTTATTTGGACGTTCTATTGGGAAGGATTAGACATCCAAATCTATGCTCCTTATCAGGCCTATCCAAACGACACAATGACGATAAGAATAAGAGTTGAAGCAAGAGAAGAACTCCAAGACGTTACTGTACGCTTGAGGCTGTATGGCTCCAAGTCTCAAGGCTATCTTGGATGGTTCAATTCTTTCTATGCTCTCCAAAATGTAGACCTGTCTCATGGTGTCGTTGAAGACCAATACTTTGAGGTAGACATCACAGATGATGTAGACCCGGGGTTAGTTTACAGTCAGACATCTTGCTCCTGGAAAGTTCAGCGTGGGTCATCGAGGCAGGACCAGCTTAACGATGGCGTATTTAGAGTCACTTACCTAAGAAACAAACCATACGAAGACCTTCAGGTAACATACAATCAATTACTTGCAGATTATAATTCATTACTGAGTAGTTACAATAACTTACAAACAAATTACGACTCTCTAAACTCTACTTACCACACCCTTCTCTCTGACCATTCACCCCTACAAGCCAGTTTCAATGAGTTGAAGTCAAAGTATGAATTCGGAGGCGAAATGGCTAACGCCCTTAACTTGATGTACGTCTTTATTGAAACAACAGTAATCTTCAGCGCAACAACAATTTACTTTTTACTAAGAAAACAAAAACTCAAAAAACAAACCTAGCTTTCCCTATTTTTTTAGTCTTGCGTCACCTAACACAATTTTTGCCAAAGCATTCTAGGTGTCTCAGGTTGTCATCGTCGCTTATTTAGAAAAACTCTTATTGAAAGGGTAATACAAGTTTCAGGACGATGCAACGTGAAGCACAAAATTCTGGCACCCACAATTCTTCTAATACTCTTCGTTTCCTCATCTCTCATCTCAAACGCTTCAGAACCTGAAACCATTATGCCCTTAGCAGACACATACGTCGACGCTTTTTCAGCTGATTCTCCTTTTGGGGATAGCGACTATTTAGAAGTTTCAAATTATGCAAGCGGACTTTCTATCATTACATTGATGTTTGACATCTCAAAAGTTTCACATGTTTTTAACGCGTCGTCTGAAATAAAGTTGTGGCTCTACTGCTTCTATGTTGCTTCTCCACACATCGTTGGTATCCACTGGTGCGTAAACAACACTTGGAATGAAGAAAACCTAACCTTTGTTTCATTCAGCGGATTTTACAGAACCAACCCAGAAGATGTTGTCAGAGTGGATTCCATAGACGTTTGGTACGAATGGAAAGTAACCAATTTCGTGCGGAATGCAGTGGAAGAAAACTACGAAAAAATAACGTTAACTCTAGAGGTTAAAGACACACTTGAAGGACCAGCACGTTCGCTTTTCGCCTCAAAAGACCAAACACCTCAGGACCGCGAGTACAGTCCACAACTAGTCTTCACGTATACTGAAACTGAGACAAACTCTCCGGACATAATCATCATAGTCGCATCCGGATTGACGGCAACTGCAATAATCGTTTTTCTAGCTTACAAGCTCTCAAAAAGACACAAAACAAAAACTCGACACCACAAAATACGGTCTAAATCACATCTCAGAGGGAGACAAAGAGTAGATGTGCGCACAGCCACCACCTAAAGCTCTTGATTATAATGCCTAGAAGGATTGCAACAGCAAACACATTTGGATCAAAAATGCGCGCGCGCAGCTCTTTCACGGGCACTAACCTGATCCTCAGAACCCACATTCAAAACCTAAACTCTTCTCTGCATAGCCTCAAAGGCTGTCA
>SOJY01000173.1 GCA_004376385.1 Candidatus Bathyarchaeum sp. | reverse complement strand
GTGCGCTTATACAAGTATGTTGGCGAATGGCGTACCCTAAACAACTTTCTGGTTATGTGCCTGTTTACTCCATGGAGCGTCACACAGAAAGTTGAGATTGTACGATCAGTAACGGGATGGAACACCACCGCCTTTGAGTTGATGAAGGTCGTGGAAAGAGGAAACACGCTTGCAAGAATATTTAACCTCAGGGAAGGCTTTACAGAAAAGGACGATTGGCTTCCTCCACGGTTTTTCAAACCTAAAACGTCGGGTGCTCTAAGCGAAACGTCTGTGAATCCCGAAGATTTGCAGAAGGCAAAGGTTCTCTACTATGACATGATGGGCTGGACTGAGCAGGGCGTTCCCAAACAGAGTGCATTAGAAGAGCTGGATATTGCATGGGCTGCAGACAAAATATCTGTACAATAGACGAGTGATAAGCTAATATCCTACAGTTTTTAATTAGGGGTCATCCATACAGCATAACGTTTGAAGGTGCATAGTTTGCCTGTTAAGAGACAGAAATGGAGCGAAGACTTCGGTGAATGGTTCCGCGACGTGCTAATAAACGCGGGCATAATGGATTACCGATATCCCATCAAGGGCTCCGGAGTCTGGATGCCTTACGGCTTCAAAATACGAAGAAACGTCCTCCAGATACTACGCGATTTACTGGACAATACAGGACACGACGAGACCCTGTTTCCCCTCCTGATTCCCGAAACCTCCCTAGCCCAAGAGGCTGCCCACGGGAAGAGCTTCGAGGGAGAATGCTTCTGGGTAACCCACGGCGGTTTTGAACGCTTAAAGGTCAGGTATGCTCTGCGCCCCACAAGCGAGACGGTTATAGCTCCTATGCTGAAGCTTTGGATTCGCTCCCACGCGGACCTGCCCATGAAACTGTATCAGGTTGTAAACGTTTTCCGTCACGAAACCAAGGCAACCCGTCCCATCATAAGAATGCGTGAGGTCTCCACCTTCAAGGAAGCTCACACTTGCCACGCCACCAGCAAAGAAGCTGAAGAGCAAGTGAATGAGGCTGTTGGGCTTTACAAGCGGTTCTTTGATGATGTTGGCGTTCCCTACTGTGTTTCTCGAAGACCTGAATGGGACAAGTTTGCGGGAGCACTTTACACGATAGCTTTTGACATGTTATGTCCTGACGGCAGGGTTCTCCAGATAGGAACCGTGCATAATCTGGGACAAAACTTCGCAAAAGCATTCAACATAACTTACGAGACTAAGGATGGCAGTCAGGAGCACATCTGGACGACCAGTTACGGGATTTCTGGTAGAGGAATCGCCGCTGTTCTGATTGCCCACGGAGACGACAACGGCATCGTTTTGCCTCCAAAAATAGCACCCATACAAGTCGCTATCGTTCCGGTTCCGTACAAAGGAAAAGAAAAAGAAGTAAACAAAGCCTGCATTGACGTTGCCTCTAAGCTGAAGGATGCGGGGTATCGGGTTGAGTTGGATTTACGGGCTGAGTTGACTCCCGGAAACAAGTTCTATTACTGGGAGCTTCGGGGTGTGCCCATCAGAATCGAGATTGGTCCCCGAGACTTAGCCAACGGAGTGGTAACGATTGTTAGGCGGGACACCTTTAAGAAGCAAACCTGGACGATGGACGATGTAGTTGCGGCTGTGCAAACATTTGCAGAAGAGATTACCAATGACCTGAAGGCGAACGCTGAGACTTGGATGAGAGAACGCGTTTACAGGGTTAACAGTTTAGCTGAGGCGAAGACTTTGCTGAAAAGGAAGGCGGGCATCGTTGAGGTTCCATGCTGCGGCAAGGACAAATGTGGTCACAGCTTGGAGGAAACAGTTGAGGCTCGGCTGCTAGGATTTCCCGAAGACATCACAGAAAAAGTAGATGGGAAATGTGTTGTCTGCGGAGAACAGGCAGTTAATGTTGTAAGAGTTGCTCTAGCGTATTAGCATTCACGAAGCTGTTTAATACGTTACAACCGCAATATTGTAACAAAAATCGTTAATCGTCTTCCAGTAGATGTTGACATGGAGACGCTTGGAGGTTATGAGAGATGCTGACGAAACTTAAACAACGAGTCCAAACGTGGTTGACGTCTACAGCTACGCTGTTTCATAACTTAGGTTTAACTCCAAATCATGTAAGCATCTTGGGAATAATCTTTGCTGCACTCGCCGCTGTCGCTTATTCACAATGGCATTTTAATCCTCTTCTCCTGATACTGGCACCTGTTTTGATGCTCATCTCTGGATTATTCGATGCTTTAGATGGAGTTATAGCTAGAATTTACGGAGAAGCCACAAGCTTCGGCGGATTCTTCGATTCCCTCCTCGACAGATACGCCGACGCTTTTATCCTCTGCGGAATCATACTCGGCGGATTAACCGAAGTATCGTGGGGGCTTGCCGCGCTCATGGGCTCCCTGCTGGTCAGTTACGCTCGGGCAAGAGCAGAAGCCGCGGGAGTAAAAATGGAGTCCGTGGGCTTAGCTGAACGAGCAGAACGCATAGTGTTACTGGCACTAGCAAGCTTCCTCAGTTACGTCTGGATTGATGCTTTAAACTGGGGAATCCTAGTTCTTGCTATCGTCACAAACTTGACTGTAATTCAGCGCGCAATCTATTTCCGCAAGGCGTCGCAATAAATGGAAAAGAAAAAGATTGTTTGTTTAACGCCTACCTTCTTCTTCGTGGGGGACCTTGTCTGCGGTCGTTTTTAGAGCGTATCTTTACTACGCCACGGTGCACTGCACATGAAATGCAGTAGTATCTTGTTTCGGTGCTGCTGGCAATGTATGTGCCTTTTTGTCGAAGTTCTTTGTAGAGGATCGAGTCGACTAGTGAGATTCTTCGTGAAACTCGTTTGGCTTTGTCGCGGGGGACTTGCTGACCGCAACCTTGGCACTGAACCAATGAGCCTTTTCCTTTGCTTCCTTTTGATCTGCCTCTGGATTTTCGTTTGACTGGCATGATTTTTCCTCATTATTGTAAATTAAACGGGGGTGTTATTAAGTATCACCAGATCAGTTCATATACCTTACGTTTTTTACAAGCAAAAACAGATGCCCACGCAGGAGCCTCAACAAACTATACACTAAAAGGCTGAAAGGGTCTACGGGACTTGCACGTTGACAAGCACACATGGGATTTCTGATCTGTTTCCCCCTTCAAGGTTCCCAGAGCCCCAGCAAACAACCCCCATAATCGCTTCTCTAATTTGTTCCAAAAACTGCGAAATTGAATATTCTATCTTGTTCAGTAAAAGAAAATGGTGCCGAGGGCCGGACTTGAACCAGCGACGACTCGGTCTTCAGCTTCACCCTCAACGATGCTTGTTGTTGAGTCGAGTGCTCTCCCAGTCTGAGCTACCTCGGCGCCACTCAACAAGAACCATAACCTGTTTTTTAAGCTTTTTGAAAAACCCATGATCAAGTTGACCGAAGGTGAACCATAAAATATTAACCATTCTAAAGTGAAGACTAAATGAGAGTTGGAAAACGGATGAGTGCTGTTTGTCCCTTCTGTAGCATAGCCTCAGGCAAAGCACAAGCAAGCATAGTCTACGAAGACGCTACTGTATTGGTATTTATGGACCTGAATCCCGCCAACTTTGGTCATACTTTAGTTGTTCCCAGGGAACATTGGGAAAACATCTATGAAGTTCCTGAGAATGTCTTGGCTGACTTGTTCTCAGTGGTTAAGCGGGTCAGTTCTGCTGCGAAGAAAACCGTTGGCGCCGAGGGAATCAGTATCCTTCAGCTTAACGGGAGAGCTGCTGGCCAAACAGTGACGCACTTTCACATCCATATAATACCAAGATTCAGTGGGGACGCCATCTCCAAAGCTCTAGGAGCCATGATGGAGCACCATGGACTCAAAAATCCAGAGAAAAGCGACTTGGATGAGATCGCAAAGAAAATACGGGAAAACCTCTGAAAAAGAAATTAGCGCAAACTTAAGCTTCCAGATAAATGGTTGTTGTTGGTGGGCCCGGCCGGATTTGAACCGGCGATCTCTTCCGCGTGAGGGAAGCGTCTTTTGGCCTCAACAGGAGTTAACCAACTGGACCACGGGCCCATTCTCCAAACCTAAACGGTTGAAGGATTCCTTTATATCTTTTTATAACGCCTTCTCTTCTCTCATTAAGTGGCCTGTTTTACATATTTCAAACTAGAAACCACGTTTTTCCTGAGCTCTAACTTTCTGAGAGAATTGCAAGAAAACTTTGTTTTCAACAATACGGTGTTATTAGTTTCCTAATATAACTCTGATCAGATTCTATATTGTAAGTGACCTAAAACTGAGGGATGTTTCTATCTCTCTTGCTCGATTCTATTAGGAGACTAATAATACTTCATTGTTGAAAAACAGCTTTTTTCCTGTAACCAACCGCACAGATTTCAGAAACTAAAAGAGTCAGAAAGGAGATAAATATTGGCATGAAAAAAAGGTTCACCGTTCCCGCAATATGCCTTCTGTTAATAGTGAGCACAGCATTCTTTGTTTCATCTGTTCATGAAAACGAAAACATAGAAACAACAGAATTTTACGTCGGCGTATCCTTTTGCGGAAACACAACCGCCGAGGCTGAAATTCTTATTGACAGAGTTAAAGAGTTCACTAATCTGTTTGTTTTACAGTCTGGACCAGTAAGCGAGAATGAAACAGCAACAAACGAAATCTGCGACTACGCAGTCGACGCTGGACTCGACATCATAGTATATTTCGGTGACCTTCAACCGAAAATTCTTCTGGACAAAGATTTGCTTTGGCGGTTATCTTGGCTCAGCACGGCTAAGCAACATTGGGGCGACAGCTTCCTTGGGGTATACTATTATGATGAGCCCGGTGGGAATTGGCTCGACTACGATAGATGGAGCACTCTTTTTGAAGCAACCTCAAACACTACATACGATGATGTGGCTAAAGTTTACACAGAATGTACCCAGTATGATGAAGGCTACCAACAACTTGAAGACAACTCGATTACGGTTTTCACTTCCGATTACGTGCTCTACTGGTTTGACTACCTGATGGGCTACGACGTTATATTCGCTCATGCAGGCTGGGACCACACACTAGAACAGGACATCGCCCTAGTAAGGGGAGCAGCGAATCTACAGAACAAAAGCTGGGGAACAATAATAACATGGAAATATAACCATCCACCCTATCTCGACACCCCAGAAAACGTTTACGAGCAAATGTGGACATCCTACGAAGCTGGCGCAAACTACGTCATCATTTTCAATTACCCCACATACCCCGAAGGAAACCAGTATGGAGTCATGACAGACGAGCATTTTGATGCCCTAGAAAGTTTCTGGAATGACATCGTGAAAAACCCTGAAGTGATTCACGGCTCAACAAAAGCCGAGGCGGTATTGGTGCTGCCACAGAATTACGGTTGGGGAATGCGAAACCGAGAAGACAAAATCTGGGCATTCTGGGGACCAGACACGAAATCAGAGCAAATCTGGACAATCTTACAGCAACTCCTCCAACAATACGGCACACACTTGGACATAGTCTACGACGACCCAGCGTTTCCAGTCACAGGCAATTACCAGCAAATCTACTACTGGAACCAAACAATAACATAATCAAACCCATAAAAAAGCCCAGAAAAACGGTTTTCGGCTCAAATTCTGTCAAGCTCATCACAGCAGGTTTGGTTAACACTTATATGCACCTTATGAACCTCTCAGAAGTTAACCAGAAGTTTCTACGCAAACTTACGATCGGAGACACTGAAACAGATGAACGAAAACGACGACAGCTCTGTTATGCGCGTTGTCAAAACACTTGCCAAAACAAAACTCAGCAGCCTCGCAATTCATAAACTGGAACAATTCGCAACCAAGCTGGGCGTAGAAGAACAAGAACTGCTTCAACTTTACGTTGAGACAAAGAACCGTTCACTGATACAAAGTTTTGCATCCACACCCTACACCGAAAGAATCATAATGCTGCCTCAATGTCTCCGCGCTAAGGATTGCCCAGCAGAAATGGGCAAATACGGCTACGAATGCCAACAATGTGGAAGATGCAGCGTTGCAAAGATCATGCAGCTAACAAAAGATTTGGGATATAAGGGCGCGTTTATTTTGCCTGGAGGAAGCTTAGCACAAAAAATTATCCTAGAACTGAAACCCAAAGCATCTCTGGGCGTTGCATGCTCCAAAGAACTTGTCCTCGGAAGCTACCTCTGCGAAAAAATGGGGATAGTATGTCAAGGCGTAGAACTGCTTAGAGACGGCTGCATCAACACAATCGTAGACATGAAAACCCTAAAAGAAGCACTAAACGTCAACATGTTTTAGGTTCACCAATCAAAAGATTGGCTGCCGACAACTTCAAGAATTTTTTTTGGCGAAAAAGGAACAAGAACAGCAGATTTAAGATAACGCCCAAGCTTTGGAATTAGCCCCACAGCATCAGTTCCCAACTTGCAAAGAACAACCTGCTCAAGAACACCCAAAGACTCTATTTTGATTACGTCCCGAGAGTGCCTCGACAACTTCACGGCTCGTTCAACATCAGAAAAAAGAGAACCCAAAATAACCAACCTATCAAATCTGGAGCGAACCCAGTCTCTGAACAGAGAAAATTGTGCCTCAGAAAGACTTGCCTCAATATTCTTGTTCTCCCCAACCCCTTCAATAATCTTGACCTCAAGGGGCACATTATCATACAAACAAAAAAGCTCAACCAAACTCTGAAGCGAAAGCTCCCCACCGTCAGCCAACTGAGCACACAACCGCTTCTCCGAAAGAACAGCATCACAAGTTTCCGAAGAAACAACTCCCAAATCCACGTAAAGCTCATCTTTGCTTTTACTGGAAAAAACGACCTTACCTTCCATAACAGAAAACTTTTCTATGTCATCTAAAGAAGCGGGCGCCAACCCGACTTCTTGTTCAAGCAAACTCAAAGCGACGGTTTCGTCCTCGCCCGAAACATCTAATTGTATCCATCCGCGGTTCGTTGTGCCAGCGAAACTCAACTGGACATTAAGGCCACTGACCAAACTAGAATAAAGATTCTCAAAGGTTTCAGGGGAACCTGAACCGTAAAGCTTCTCAAGTACTGTGACTGTCGGCATTCAAATCGCCTATCAAAGGAAAAAGCTCTTCGTGGAGCCTTATAACCCGATCTATAGCAGGATGGCATTCCCCCAGTTCTCTAGAAAATTTTTTTATCGTCTTTTCTATGGGCACCACCCTAAAGCCTTCAATCAACTTGTCAGCGTATGTCACAAGTTTTTCTTCCAAAGTTGTTGGAACATAATCTTTTACAGGCCAACCAAGCTTTTTTGCTTCATCAACTGTTATGCCTCCACCAACGTGACACTCAATGATGGATACAATGGATTCTGGCAAATTCAATGACTTGGCAATTTCCACGCCAATAATAGCATGATCTACACCATGCGTTTTGGAGCGTCCAATGTCGTGAAGAAGAGCACCAACCTCAACAAGATTAACATCAACAGCTAATCCCTTATTTTCGCAGGCTTTAGCAAACTTCACAGCAAGAGCAGAAACCGCTTTACAATGAGCAACAACCCTCTCGGAACACCCACATTCAGAAAGAAGCGTCAACGCCATCTGTGACGACGGCAGTTTCTCAGTCACTTAATTCCTTACTCAGAGCCTCAACCCGTTGCACGAAGTCAGCTTTTAGCTCAGTGTTGTCAAAA
>SOJY01000020.1 GCA_004376385.1 Candidatus Bathyarchaeum sp. | reverse complement strand
TCGTAATCAGGCGCCAAGAAAACTTCTCTTCTATTAACTTTCTTCCACGCATACCCATTTCTTTGGCAAGTTTTGGGTCCTGCAGCAGAGCCAGTACTCTCTGAGTCAGTTGTGCTGAGTCTCCGGGGTCTATCAAAAACCCGTTTTCGTTATCAACTAAGAACTCAGGTATTCCTCCCACCTTGGTAGAGATAACTGGTAAGCCAGTGGCTTGGGCTTCAAGTATTGCGAAGGGAAAGTTTTCGTAGATTGCGGGCAGCACAAATATGTCAGAGGCAGAGTAGAGGTTAGGAAGTTTTTCGTCTGGAACGTATCCCATAAATGTCACGTGATCTTCTATGTCCAGTTGTTTTGCCAAGTTTCGTAGGCTCTCTTCTTTTTCTTTGAATCCTTTTCCTGATATGACAAATTTTACGTCACTGAACTCTTGGAGGACCAGTGGAATTGAACGTAACAGAATTTCTAAGCCCTTTCTGTGGTAGAGGCGCCCCACGAAGAGAACAATTTTCTTTTCATCTTCTAAACCGAATTCTCGCCGGAGCTCAGCCCTGTCTGGTCTTGGCTTGAATTTTTGCACATCTACCCCGTTGTAGATTACGTGAATCTTTTTTTCATCGATTCCATACAGTTCAGTTAATTCATCAACGGTGTACTTGCTCACCGCGATCAAGGCGTCTGAACGATTCATCAGTTTCTTTTCATAGGACCTAAGCAAAAAATTGTATCGAAGCATCGACTTCTCGTTGGGATTCAAATTCTTGGGGTTATCCCGTTTTGTCACTATGGCTTCTCCTTTCCATGTTGAGTGGACTGCACAAACCAGCGCCTTAGATGCGTCCTTGGGTATGGCGAAACTTGGAACCAATGGAAGGTTCGCGTGTATTACATCAAAACCCTTTTTTTTGTTCAGTTCCTCTATCTTCTTGGAGGCGGAGCGGGCGAATCGCCAGTATTTGGTTAGGGCGTTTCCTGCGCCCTTTATGTAATGGACGTCAATGCCGCTAAATACCTCTTCTGAATCTTCGCTGTGTCTAGCTACCACATGAACGTTGTGTCCAAGTTTTTGTAGGTTATGTGACAGGTAATATACGTAAGCTCCTGTTCCGCCTGAAATCGGGAAATATTCTGGAGTTACGAAGCAGACATTCAAGACTTCTCATTTCCTCCTCCAGTTAATGCGGTGTGGATTAAAGAGGTTGCTCCGCCTAGGGTCCACGCAACCGCTCTGGTGAAATAGATCACGATGAGATACATGGCTGATGGATCATGGTAAATGTAGGAGATTCTTGCAGCTGAGACTGTGTAATGCAGTGTTGTTACAATAACAAGGGCTAGAAAAATTGACCATGGTATAAAATTAAAGTTGGTGACTACGCTCGTGACGAGGAAGATGGCTGCAACCCCATATAGTATGGGTTGTATGTTCATCCACCAGTTCGTTATCTTGTCGCCCTTAGCCAGCCTCGGATGCTTGAAGTATAACTTCCATGTGTTCTGACCGTATTTATACTGCTGTTTGAAGAACGTTCGCAGCGTGGAGCGATGAAAATGGTAACATATTGCTTCGGAGTCAAAGGCTATCCTGTATCCTGCTTGGGCTAGTCTTGCTCCTATGTCGGTGTCGTATTGTGTGGGAAGAGCCTCGTCAAAGCCGCCGATTGCAATGGTTACTTTTTTCTTTAGTAACAGGTTCATTGTTGCTACTCTCTCAACCGTGCTTGGAAGCCGTCGATACCTGTAATTGAGTTCATAACCTATGACTCTTGGAACCAGATTATCCTTGTTCCAAGTTTCCACGGTTCCACTCGCTCCCGCCACCTTAGGATCATTTAAGTGCTTAACGAGTTTCCTGAGCCAACCTTTTTCCACTTTCGCGTCAGAATCAATTAACCCGATCACCTCGTTCTCTACATTCTTCAAAACGAGGTTGTAAGCAGCCGGAGGGTTAAGTTGGCTGTAAACCAGTTTGACTGGATACGCTTTGACACGTTCTGTTGTCGCGTCCGTTGAGCCTCCGTCAATCACTATCACTTCAAGTAACTGTTTCGGGTAGTCCATTTCCAGAATAGAGCGGAGACACTCATCTATAGTCGATCCACTGTTAAATGTGGTTACTATTATGCTGACCCCTAGAAGCGAATCCTCTTCTTTAGTTGCTTTGCTTTTCAAGTGGTTGCCCCTTGTTCAGTCTTTTAATCGTTAACTATGAATACTAACGTAATCTGTTAGGATAAATAAGATGTGATTATGGCGTAAAGTATTCTTGCGCCGTCTCTTAGAGGATCAAGTTTGGAGTTTCCCACCGTCCTCTGATCAAAACTTATGGGCGTTTCCGCGACTCTTGCACCAATCCTCAACGCCTTAACAAGCATCTCAGATTCCACCTCGTATCCGTGGGAGCTCAACTTCATCTTCTTTATCAGGGATGCTCGGATTGCTCTAAAACCAGATTGCGAGTCAGAGATTTTCACGCCAGTAAGATATCCGGTCAAGGTGTTGAATAGTTTGTTGCCTGTCCTGTTTATTTTCGGAATCTTGGTTTTGTTAGCTTCCGAGTTAGCGAATCTTGACCCTACCACAAAATCTGCTCTGTCTTCCCTAATGTATCGCAGAACCAAAGGAATCTCTTCTGGCTTGTGGGAACCATCCGCGTCCAAAGTAACTACTAATTCGCCTTTAGCTTGCCTGAAGCCGGACCTGAGGGCAAAACCTTTCCCCCGATGGGGTTCTCTCAAAACATGGGCGCCTCGTTCCTGAGCAATATCGGCAGACCTGTCCACTGAACCGTCATCCACAACAAGAACTTCGTATGTGACTCCCATTTGTTCAAGTGTTTTCTTTGTTCGAGTAACTATGTCGCCTACGGTTACTTCTTCATTGAACACTGGAATGACGACAGAGACGAATAACGCTCCTCGTTCCCTACATCCGTTATCTTTTGCCATTGTTTCAGAGATGTCCCCTTCATGAATTAAATAGTTTGCCAATCTTTTCGCATACGTGATTGATGGTTTAACTTTTATATTAAACGGGGTTGATGTAGTTCTGCACTGCTATTCAAGGCTTGAACAATCCTTGATGAAGAGGAGAACCCAAAGTGAAGCAAACTTTGCTGGAAATCGAACAGAACATCGAATCGAGAAAAGAAACTGACAGAATCATGTGGTTCTCCATGTGGGCTATTCTCTCGGTAGCGAGTTTCGGAATAGCATGGTTTCCAATGATCTACTATATGATCAAAAGAAGAAACGCTCACTTCTCCAGACAAGAAAAACTGGAGACGCTAATCTTGAGCAAGCTGAGAAAAACGCGAAGTCCGGAAAAATCAGTGCCCAACTCTTCGAAAACAAAGAATCAGGGATCATCCAGAAACGCGAAGGCATGGACTCTTTCAACCCTTCTGATCATCCCTGCTTTTTACGTTTTTTATTTTCTAAAAAGTGACCTTCAGAAACACGAAGAGCACGAGCATGATTTTCTTGATGAAATAATTGCTTTGGCAAAAGATTCTGGAATACCTCTGAACATTCAAAGTTACGCGACTACACCGAGCTTCCCGCTGGACAAGTATCTGGTTCTAAGTGTTGTAACGTTTGGTTTAGCAGCCGCCTATTGGCTCTACCGAATCTTCAATGACTACAACAATCACTTCAAGATGCAATGGATAATCGAAGACGAACTGCTTAATTTCCTGAAATCTATCGACAAAGAATCCAGTTAACATCCTCCATCTTAGCTGTTAATTTTTATATCCGTCTGAACAATACGAAGGTCTGAAAGCCAGAAAAGGAAGCCACATTATGGTTGACGTTTCCAAACTCGTTCGAGAATCTATCAAAAATCTGACCCCCTATTTTCACGGAGGAAACGTTTGGGAAATCTCAGAAAAATACAACATTCCCGTAGATCAACTGATTGACTTCAGCATTTCCACCAACCCCCTAGGCGCACCCAAAACATCCCTAGAAAATATTCGCCAAAACCTTAACTTGATACAGCATTACCCTGACCCCGATCATGAATGGCTTCTCGAAGCTTTTGCCAACTTTGCTGGTGTAGAGCCAGACAATGTGATAGTGGGCAACGGCTCTACCGAGTTAATATACCTATTCACTGAAGTCTTCCTTGAGAGCGGATATGAGGCTGTTATTCCAGTCCCCACCTTTAGCGAATACAAAGCAGCCATAGAAAGATTCGGCGGCAATATAGTATTCATAAACTGTGATTCAGCAAAGAATTTTCAGCTAAACATTGAAGAACTGGAAAAAGCTATCTCAAAGAAAACCAGGATACTTTTCCTCTGCAATCCGAACAGTCCAACCGGGTGGCTTTATGAAAAAGAAGATATCCTACGAATCATTAAACTCGCTGCAGAAGAAAACGTTATGGTGTTTCTTGACGAGGATTATATTGACTTTGTCGACGACAGCAAAAGATATTCTATGGCTGAATATGTTAGAGACTACGACAACCTGTTTGTTCTTAGGTCATTAACAAAATTCTTTTGTTTGGCAGGTGTCAGAATCGGTTTCGGCATAGGCTCCCCTGACCTTGTAAAGATTCTGAAGAATGTAAGGATGCCTTGGAGCGTAAACAGTTTAGCAATGTTTGGCTCAGTTGAGGCAATTAAGGACAAAGATTTCATCAAAAGGAGCCGGCTTCTTCTTTCAAACAGCAAGAGACAGATGCGAGAGATGTTTAATACCATTCCTTGGTTGAAGGTATATCCATCTGAGACCAACTTTTTGCTAGTTGAGATCACCCGCGGAGACTTAAATTCAACCCAACTCAGAGAGGGGCTCGCCAAAAGAGGGCTCCTCATCAGAGACTGTAAAGACTTCGATGGACTAAACAACAAATTCTTCAGAGTAACAGTTAGAAGACCCGAAGAAAACAAAAAACTGTTAGAACAAATAAAATCCTTTGGCAACCAAAAATAGCCTGTTTCTCAATCCTTGTTTTGTTTTGAACCTCTTTTGGTACGCAATAGATAATTTTTTGCAGATTCCAAATCTTTGAGCGAGTTCGCAGTGAAAACAGCTTCAGGTCTCTTGCTGGTAATGACTTCTTGTTCCTGTTCCTCCAAGATTCGTTGACCATCAATTATGTTTATTCCCGAAACCGCGTACATCTTTCCCTCATGCTCGTAAAGAGAAACGGCTGACAAGCCATACTCACGGAAAGCTTCTTCAGGAATCATCACAGTCAACGCAGGTTTACCTGACTCTTTGTATTCCTCGATTATTTCGTCCAGAAACTCTCCATTCAGCAGAGGAAGGTCCGCTGAAATGATCAAGACAGGACCTGTTAGGTTTGCCTCCTGAATAGCTTGTTGCACGTCAGCATGGTATCCTTGTCCATTAGTTTCAATAACCTTCACGGATGCCTTCGCTGCCTCTTGTGCTGTTTTTGGACTGTAAGCTGTTACCGCCACGTATATCCCTGTGATTTTTTTGGATTCCTTGGTGGCTTCAATAACTCTTTTTATGAGTGGTTTGCCCATGAACTTTGCCATCGGTTTTTCAGTGTCTCCACCGAAGCGTGTTCCTTTTCCCCCTGCCATTATCAACGCTACGATGTGCACTTCAAATCACCAGCACAAACAATGCAACCATTCTAGCTATCTCGTTAGTGGCGCCGAATATATCCCCATTCACTCCTCCAAAAACCTGCTTGCCCACGATTATCATGAAGCCCCCTACAAGCATTCCAGAGGCTACAGCCAACACTCCGCTGAGACCAAGCAGTGCAATGCTGACGGCAAGGGAGATGGTTAACGAAATTGCGTATAAGCCATGTTTTTTCCTAATTGAATCAATGAAGTTCCTTCCCTTTTCCCACCTATTTTCATAGAAGCGGGGCGGGGGAGATGTGCCTTGCCATCCAGTTGTAACCATAGCCAGTTTCGCTGACACCTCAGCTACTACGAGCGATTGAATGACGACATCTGTGTTTGTCAAGAAAATAAGTAACAGCGTGAAGAAAGAAACTAGAATGGCAAAGAAGGCTCCTGTACGGGTAACCGTCCATACATGAGCGATGTCCACCTTCTCTTTAAGAGATGCCTTTCTTATGCCTAAAGCATTGCCTACATCAACTAATCCGTCTGTGTGCTGAAGTCCTATAATGACAAGAATGAATGCAACGGTCATGGCACTTGCAAGCCCCTTTGCTACGAACTCGAAAAGAACTTCATTGGAACCTGAGAAGACTATGGTGTTTATGTAGCCGAAAAGAAAGAATAAAACGTTGTTTGTGAAGCGGGCGTATAAGCCGACAAGAAATCCTATAATGGCTCCTATCACCGGAAACAGGAACATGTATCGAGCGGAGATATCCAAAAAACTTTCATCCATCTTAAATGGGATGGCTGTAAGAAAAGCCATCAAGCCCCTAAAGACTCTTAAAGCCTTCACTATCAATCCCCCTGCTGAACTCATGGATTATCTTTTTGTGGACGCGCGAACTCCCAACAGACATTATATCTCCACACGTCACCCAATTTGGTCAACCTTATCTCTTGTTCATCAACCGCAATTAAACCCTTTTTCTCCAGCCTGTTGATGGTAGTTTCAAACGCTTCTTCTGGAAATTTTCCAAACCGCCTTTTGAATTCCATTTTGTTAACCGGCAGGCGAATATACAGTCGCATCATCATCTTTCCCATCTCATCATCTACCGAGTTAACAGAGAGTTTTGATATGGGAAACTTTCCACAGTTGATTGTATCAATGTACGCTTCGGCAGGTGCAATGTCCACATACGAGAATTTTCCCAAGTTCCCCATGAAAAATCCTGCACCGCTGCCAAGGACCTCCATACATGGTTCCTGAAAGTCTTCTGGTATTCTGGAGAAGCGGTTGTGACATGTCTTTTCATATCCTGCCGCCTTGAATGTGTTGTCTGCCTCAAGATACATCTCTGTTTCAGCCTCTTGATTTCCCCTCGGAGGCAAATCTCCATACTGAAGTTGTTGAGCTATCTTTGTTCCCGGATAAACGTCCAAAGCATAACAGTCAGCGCTTTCCACATTCAACTCTACTGCCCTTTGAACATCTCTGCTCCAAACCTTCAAGTTCTGGCCGGGAAGATTATACATCAAGTCGATGCTTACACGAAGTCCCATCTTATGTGCAGCCTTAATTGTTTCTTCAGCATTATTTGCCTTATCCCGCAGATTAACCAACTTTCTCACGTCGTCATCAAAGGTCTGAACCCCCAAATCCAGCTGGTCCACCCCATACTCTGAAAGCGCCTTGAGTTTCTTGTAGTCAAAGTCGTGAGTGCAACCTGTTACCTTGATTTCCCGTTCCTCACTTACATCAAAGTTTTTTTCACAGAACGATAAGAGATCAATTGTCTGTTCGGTGGACATGATGCTTGGGGTTCCACCTGCCAGATATATCTCGGAGAACTCGCTTGTCTTAACGTATTTTGTTTCCGCGTACATTTTCAGAGATTTTTTCAACGCAGATAGATACTTTCCCATCTTGTTATTAGCGATTATTTCTGTTGGGAAATAACAGAAGTTACACTTTAGAGTGCAGAAAGGTATCCAAGGTTGCAATTCCTTCCTTTCACTGCTGGTATTCTCGGTTCCCAAAAAGTCCATGAACGTTTGGAGCGTCTCAGGCGCAACTTCGGGATAGTCTCGATAGGTGTAAGGTGGCCAATGCTTGGTTTTTTCGTAG
>SOJY01000254.1 GCA_004376385.1 Candidatus Bathyarchaeum sp. | reverse complement strand
AACATACCAGTCGTCGCTATCGGAAAAATAAACGGTCCTGATATTGCTGATGAGGCAATCGGTCAGAGAAAGGCTGACTTTATCGGTATGGCCCGAGCCCTGATCGCCGATCCTGATCTTCCACAAAAAGCCTCATCAGGCATGGTCGATGACATTCGGCGGTGTAATTACTGCTTACAGGATTGCTCTGAAAAAGGTGTGCCGGAAATCGGAAGATGTTGTGGCGTGAACCCTTTTGCCGGGAATGAATATTCATGGAAGGTTCTTCCGGCTACTGAGAAAAAGAAGGTTTTGGTGATCGGTGGCGGACCAAGCGGTATCCAGGCGGCCCTCATTGCAGACAAGAGAGGACACGAAGTGGAACTATGGGAGCAGCATCAGCTTGGCGGTCAGGCCAGGCTGTCTAGCATTGCACCTTTTAAGGAAGAGACCGCAGATCTACTTCGCTATCTGAAACACCGTCTTGACAAAAGCAAGGTTTTAGTCCGCAGCGGCCATCCCACGAAAGTATCAGAAATAATGGCCAAGGCTCCGGATGTGGTCATTGTGGCGACCGGTTCCCGGCCGTGTCTGCTCGACATCCCCGGTATCGATTCAGGTTTGGTCACGGATGCTCGCAAAGTCTATGAAGACAGATCAGTTGTCGGCCAAAAGATAGTTATTGTTGGAGGCGGTGACATTGGATGTGAAACCGCCGACTGGCTCGCTGGTCCTGAAAGGGAAATAACGGTGGTGGAAATATTGCCGCAGGTGCTTCATAGAATGAAAAAAATTCCAAAGGAGAGGCTATTGTCGCGACTTTCTGAAAAAGGAGTTACCATTTATACGGAAACTGAGATCACAGGAATCGAAAAGAACAGCGTTCATTTAAAAAAGAAGGATAGCAAAGAGTTTACAGTAGAGGCGGACAATGTGATTTTTGCAATTAATGCCGAGCCGGAAGACAGGCTACTACACAAACTGAAAGGTATCATTAAACAGGTAATGACAGTAGGCGACGCAACCTCACCGGGCAATCTCGGTTCGGCACTGAGGAGCGCTACCGCAGCCGTACTCAATATTTAATGCAATCATGAATTTACGCCAAGCATATTACGTTCTATATATTTTGTTATTTTCTATCGTCTATCCCTATTAATCGGAGGATTTTCAAATGGCCAAGAAACCAACCTATGAAGAATTAGAACAGAGGGTTAAAGAGTTAGAGAAAGAGGTTGCTGAACGCAAGAACGCCGAGGAGTCTCTAAAAGAAAAGACGCATTTGAACAACATCCTCCTTGATGCTATCCCTTGTGTAGCTCTACTGATTCGTCCAAAGACCCGTGAAATTGTTTTTTCTAACGAAGCTGGGAGAAAGGCTGGCGCTGTTCCAGGAACCACCTGTTATGAAACTTGGGCACAGAGGGATGAACCGTGTCCATGGTGTTTAGCTCCGGAAGTTTGGGCGACAGGCAAACCTAAACATCTGGAAGTCGAAACTTTGTATATCACATGGGATGCTTACTGGCACCCAATTGATGAGGATTTATACTTACACTATGCCTTTGATATAACAGAGCGACGAAAGATGGAAAAACAAATTCAGCAAACTCCAAAATAAGAGGCTATTAGCACTATTTCTTAAGGGGCAAATCCATTTCACAGGGTTTGCCCTCTTCGTTTTTATGATATATATGTATTAGGCATGGATAGGCTTCAGCTATCCTTCACACAGTTCATTTTGAGCGTTATTGGATATAAGGAATGAAAAACATACTGGATAAATTGCGTGGTGGTGATTTGCGATCAATTGGCTGTGCAAATGAAGTTGTCGGGGATATCGAGATGGTCAGCTTGAATCTAAATCTAAGGGCAACACACAAGGTGCAAGCAGTTCAGAATCTGATCATTATGAAGAGCTATTTCAGCAATAGCCCTGCCTTTATTATTTCCATGCCTTGAAGTTCAACTGATTGGATTTTTAACTTTTTTGTCCTTGAAAGTTAGGGGCAGATTAGGGACAGAATTATATCTGATCAAGAAAAGCCAAAAAAAAGAGCTTAGGTCAGTTTACCAAAGCTCTTGATTTGTCTGGTGCCCGGGACGAGACTTGAACTCGTACGAGGACATGCCTCAAGGGATTTTAAGTCCCTTGCGTCTACCA